>CAYUIL010000035.1:13156-13795 GCA_964444715.1 uncultured Pirellulales bacterium
ATCCAAATCGGATGCCGGCCGGTGAGACCCTTTGACACGAGAGCCAAAGGCCCAGACGGTCGCCACGGGTATATATAATTTTAGCTGCTCCAGAAGATACCGCAAATGAGGGACAGGAACTGCTGCCTGTTCGGCAAGGGCTTGTAAATCAGCCGGATTCACCTGTCATCCCCCGGTAAAGATTCACCACGTCTTCGTAAAAACCTTCGGCAATATCCAAAACCGTTTCGGCCTTGTCGCTCGAATTTTCGTGCGAGGTATCCTGCCGGAATTGCAGGTAGTTAAACCACGCCTCCGGATTACTAATCAGGTTCCTCTGCGCCGCCAGGCGGATAATCGACTTGGGACTCCCCGTAGCCGCCTCGGCAAATCCCTCTTCCTCTAAGTGTTTCTTGCAGATTTTCCAGGCAACTTCCAGAGTATATTCGAACCGCTTGATAAGCGAATCCTGAACCGCCTCCTGCTCTAAAGGCGGACGATTGGCGTTATTGCGATAGGCCTCTAACATCTCACCATATCGCTGTATTGCAGTTTTCAGTTGAGTGTAATCCATTTTTGTCTCCTACGAATCCGGGTTCGAATCCGAGGACAGCATACTTATTTCTTCTTAAATCCGCAATTTTCTTTTTTTTCTTTTGA
>CAYUIL010000036.1:0-13073 GCA_964444715.1 uncultured Pirellulales bacterium
ACCTATTGCTTTCATGAACGGCAATAATGTAACTAGTTACAGAGGTAGACACCTTGGGGTAATAGATCGCGGTTTTTTCCGAGATCATCAAGGTGGTGTGATTGCATTTATGCGGGGAGCATCGGGCGGTCCAATCCCTCCTATTCCATCTATTCCACCGGTGCCACCGATCCCGGCAATCCCTCCCATACCACCTATACCACCAATACCACCGATACCCGCAGTGCCTTCTTTAGGGTGGTCGGGCATAGATTGGGATGAATTTATTACAGGTTAGATAACTGATGGCTATATCTCTTATATAAAAAATAATATCAATAGAGGATTAAATCGTATGTCGGATTTGCCTTCAACGAATAAATTGGCGGTTTATCCGATAAGCTACGGAATTACTGGAACAATCTTGCGTATAAATTAAGTTTCCGAAGAAAAGTAGGCATAAGTTGTGATGGCTATACGGTCACGAAAACTTATATGCTGCCAACGTTTTGCACTCTTGAAAAACATTTAAGCTTATTTATCGAAGGTTCAAAAAAATTAATATCTATGCTAATTGATAGGAATTAAATGGCAGATAATTTTAGGCATGCCGCTGGTTTTGGCAAAAGAATGGAATACTGGATCATTGGCAAGATGATCAAAGAGGGGTTGGATGTTTACGTTCCGCTGGTAGATGATATGGGGGTTGATGCCGTTGTCAGAAGACCGGATGGAAGTTTTGTTGAAATACAGATAAAGGCACGCTCCAAGAGCGTTCTTTCTGGCGACGCTGCTTTATTTGCAGCGATGACCCATGAGTTAAGAGAGAATTACTGGTTTATTTTTTACTCTGAAAGAATGAATAAGATGTGGATAATGACCAGTGAAGAATTTATAAAAGAAAGCAACCAAAATAAAAATGGTATAAATGCTGGCAAAAGAAGCATTTGGTTCAATGGTAAAAGGAAAGACAAGAAAACCGGAGAATACACCGAACACACAAAACCGCAGTTTGAGAAGTATACCGCAAATGATTTTTCGAGAACTATTCGGAATACTGTGCAAATCCGTGTCTAAAAAACCGTGTAAATCAGTATTAATCAGTGTCTGAAATTCTTCGTGTTTCTTCGTGCCCTCGGTGGTAAAAAAAATCAGTGAAAATCTGTGAAATCTGTGGTTGAAAATTCTTTGTGTCTTCGCGCCTTTGTGGTTCTCAGTTTCTTCTTGAAATTCCCCGCAGAAGCACTACACTATTTCCTTTCGCATCCGCACCCGGTTTCGCTGTGACAGACCCGACTTGTCAGGGCGTAGCCGAAGGCGAAGCCCGACACCCTTTGGAAAACTGACTTGTCCGCCTGTGGCGGAAAGGAAAACGAAAGTGGCTGACAAACAGATTAAGTTCTACTACAAAAACGTCCTTGCCGAAGCAATCGGCCCCGAACACGGCATAACGAAAGAACAACTCGATGGCCTCGCAAAGCAAACAACGCCCCTTATCCCTAAAATCAAAGATGAAATCACAAGCCGACACGTTCGCTATGGCTTCCTGCCCGCTGATGACCAGATTGCCAAAAGTGTCAAAAAACTTGTCAAGCAGTTCAAATCCCGTTGTGAAAACCTCATCGTCCTCGGCATAGGCGGCTCCGCACTCGGCAATATCGCGCTGCAAACCGCACTCAACCCTTATACTTACAACCTCGACAGCCAGCGAAAAGGGCCGCGCCTTTTCGTCTTCGACAACGTTGACCCCGCTCAGTTCGGCTCGTTCCTCGACTTCATCTCGCCCCGCCTCGGCAAAACCATATTTAACGTTATCAGCAAATCAGGCCAGACCGCCGAAACCGCCTCGCAGTTTATGATTGTCCGGAAATTGCTCGAAGCCAAATTCGGCCGCGCCTGCCTCAAAGACCACGTCGTCGCTACAACTGACCCCCAAAAAGGCACGCTTCGCAAAATCGCAACCGAGGCCGGCATGCCGACACTCGTTGTCCCCGATGGAGTAGGGGGGCGATTCAGCGTCCTTTCCGCCGTAGGCCTCTTCAGCGCTCGCTTCTCCGGCATCAATATCGACCAGCTCCTCGCAGGTGCCCGCGATATGCACGCCCGCGTAACAAATCCCGATTTCTACAAAAACCCCGCCGCCGTCAACGCCGCCATTCAATACCACTACTACAATCGCGGCAAAAAAATATCCGTGATGATGCCCTATAGCTACGCCCTTAAGGACTTCGCCGATTGGTTCCGCCAGCTCTGGGCCGAATCGTTAGGCAAACGATTCTCCCTCGATGGTAAAACCGAGGTCTTCGTCGGCCCCACACCCGTCAAGGCCCTCGGCGCAACCGACCAGCACAGCCAGGTCCAACTTTACCGCGAAGGCCCTAACGACAAGGTCTTTACCTTCCTCGAAGTCCAAAACCACGGCCGTAAACTCAAAATACCCGCCCCGCCCAAATCTGCTCCTGAGCTTGATTATCTCGCTCAAAAGGATATGGGCGACCTGCTCAATGCCGAGAAGAAGGCCACCGAATACGCCCTGATGGCTAATCAGCGTCCCTGCATTACGGTCCTTTTCCCAAAGGTTGACGCCTACACAGTTGGCCAGTTCATTTTCTTATTTGAGGCAACGACCTCATTTGCCGGCGCCCTTTTCGGCATCGACACTTACAACCAGCCCGCCGTCGAGCTTGGCAAGCACGCCACCTTCGCTCTTATGGGCAAACCCGGCCAATACGAAAACCGAACATACGGGGATTTCGCCAGGGAAATTCGCTCAAGGACTAACATTGACCAGGATTTTGTGGTTTGATAGACTGCGTTTATACCGATTTTTTTAACTGGCAAGAGACATTAGCTGCTTATATTGGGCGGAGTTGAACTATGAATTACGCAGTAATTATGGCAGGGGGATCGGGTAAACGGCTGTGGCCCTTGAGCAGAAAATCAAGGCCCAAGCAGGTCCTCAAACTTTTCCAGGGCCAAACCCTCCTTCGCCTCTGCTTCGAACGCCTCGCGCCCATATTCGACGCCCGCAACATCATCGTCCTGACGAACGCCGGCTACGCCGACATCGTCCGCGAATCTGTTACAGGGTTACCGTACAATAATGTAATCGCCGAACCCGTCGTCCGCGACACCGCCGGCGCAATCGGTCTGGCCGCATCCATCCTCACAAAGTTCGACCCGGACGCTTCTATGGCCGTCGTTACCGCCGACCAGATGATTGAGCCCGCCGAGACCTTCCAGCAGGCCCTCAAAGACGCCCTTACCTTCGTCGATGCCAGTCCCGACAAAATGATTACTTTCGGCATAAAGCCCACGTTCCCCAGCACCCAGCTCGGCTACATAAAATGCTCCGCACCTGCCAAATATCCCAGGTGTAAAAACGAAATCTTCGTCGTCGATAGCTTCAAGGAAAAGCCCGCCGAAGAAACCGCCCGCCGGTACCTCGCCGATGGCCGACACTTCTGGAACTCCGGAATGTTCGTCTGGAAGGCAAAGACCATCCTCGCGCATCTCGACAAATACCTTCCCGATGCCGTGTCTCCTCTGCGAAAAATTCAGGCCGACTGGGACGGCCCACACCAAAAAGACACCCTCGAAGATTACTTTCCCAAGCTGCCGAAAATCAGTATCGACTTCGCCGTTATGGAAAAAGCACCCGGCGTCCACGCCATCAAGCTCGACTGCCGATGGCTCGACCTCGGCTCGTTTGCGGCCCTGGCCGACATCATCAAGTCCGACAAAAACGACAATATCGTCGTCGCCAGCCAGACGGAACTCCTGGATTGCGAATCCAGTATCCTCGTTACCGAAGATACGGAACACCTCATAGCCGCAATCGGCCTCGATGATATGATTATCGCTCACAGCCCCGACGCCACGCTCGTATGCCCCGTCAGCCAGGCCTATCGGCTCAAGGACCTGCTCGAGCTGATTGAGCAGCACACCGGCGAAAAATTCTTATAATTCGTAGTGATATTTTTTTGTCATTCCCGCGCAGGCGGGAATCCAGAGCGCCATTCAGATGAGATACCTTTCAATCGATTACGGAACCAAGACAACCGGCTTAGCCGTTTGCGACACCACGGAGACAATTGTCTCGCCTTTGGCCGGGCTGCCGACGGCAAAAGACCTGGTCGGCAAAATCCTCGAATTTGTCAAAACCGAAAATATCGAAGCGATTGTCCTCGGGTTGCCTTTGAATATGGATGGTTCATCCGGAGGCCAGGCCGAAATCATCCGCGCCTTCGCCGACAAACTCAAAAAACAAATCAGCATCCCGCTCTTCTTCCAAGATGAGCGATTGACCACCTTCGCCGCCGAGGGAAAACTTGTGGAGAGGGAACTGACCCGCAAAAAGAAAAAAAGCCGCATTGATGCCTTGGCCGCGGCGGAAATACTCCAGCAGTTCCTCGATTCAAAATAAGCCACAGAGAATTCTTAACCGCAGAGCACGCAAAAACCGCAGAGAATTTTTAATCGCGGATTACACAGATTTCGCAGATTCATATAGTAAGGGTGGGGCTTGCCCCGCCAATTCATTATCGGTTAGTGCCATAGTCCTTTTGACTAATCAAAAGGACTATGAGCTTATTAGTGTAGAATGGAAGTTTTGGCCTGGAGAATTAGGTGGATGGGGGTACGGGGTGTGGCGGTCGGTGGCGGGGCGGGCTTGCACCAAGAAAGCTGACCCGCAAAAAGAAAAAAAGCCGCATCGATGCCTTAGCCGCAGCAGAAATACTCCAGGCGTTCCTCGATTCAAAACATACTACCCTGTGAGATAATTTTTTTATCCCGCGAGAGGATTGCTTGTGTCATTTCCCTTACTCTACACCACCGAATGAATGAAAAACAAACAATAGATGACAACAACTTGCGTCACCGGCGAGCGAATACTCATACGGAGCACGCGCTGGTTGGCCCTTCATGGGGTTTTCTCGAATTCCTTCTTCAAGTAGTCCCACTCCTGCGGATCCATCTCCCACTCACAATAGATCGCGACACCAGCGTAGTTCTTGGGGAGTGGTTTGAACTTATTCAATCCCGCATGAATGCCCAACAAGGCATTTTGCAGGTTCTCTACCTCGGGGAAATGGTATCCAACTCCGGAGTCATCGTAAACTGGCACACCAAGTAAAACTTGCGTCTCGTCAGACCAGTTCAATATATCTGATGTCCACTCGGACATCAGATATGTATACAGTTTCGGTAACTTGACGGCAGTGTCATACATCATAACAGCAAGTTGATCAGTTCTCTGAGAAACTTGCCTGAAATAAGATTCGTCCCAGTGCACATCTGGAAACGGATGCCACAAAGTCGGTGGTGGATATGCGGCCACCGATAGAATCTTTCCTTCGGGCATAGCCTGACGCAGTTCATCCAACAAGGCGAGAAAGTAAGTGTTACCTGTTGGCATTGGTTCGATATTGATTTGCACGCCGGCAAGACGAGGATGAGCTTGGAGTAGATCGACCACCGAGGAGACGAAGCTGGTTCGCCACTGTGGGGATCCGGGTGAACAGTGAGTGCCAAGGACGCCTCCAACCCAGGGAATGACGGAGAATTCTCCGAAGTGGTCGAGAAACCGTTCAGTCTGGACAGTATCGACTGTGGCAATATTCCCGCTGGGATCGCAGGGACAAACATGAGGAAAGACGTACCTCACGCCATGACTGGCGAGGAGATCGGCAAGTTCTTGAATCTTCTGACGATCTCGGGACAGCGTCTTGTCTTTTCGATTGCGTTGGAACCAGATATCGTCTCCGAGCCACCCGTGTTGAATCCAGATCCCGTTCGATCGGAGATCGTGCCTGCCGTCGCGAATGCGCTTGCCAGGTGACCACGCAAGGTAGGCAATGCCGAGCAGAAAAAGAATGGCGAAGAGAAGCAGTATTGTGCGCCAAGGCGGACGTTTGAGATGTTGCCACACGGTCATTTCTTATGGGGCCAACATAATAGTATAAAGCACTCTTTGTCAGCAATTTAGTTTGCCGGAAATAAAATGTCAAGATTGTTGTATGGATTCCTGCTTTCGCAGGAATGACACAAAGTGGACCTTACTTCTGCATCTATGAAGAAGCTGCGTCCATCGGTCGTTATTGGAGATAACAGGTCCCGGCTTCGTCTAAAAGACTACGCCGAGGCAAGCAGAAGATGCGAAGGCACGGAGATTTTTGGGTTGGCCTGGTGTTCCGACTCCGCTAAAGCTTCCTCCTTCGCTTCCTCCTTCGCCAATGCTATAGAGGACGGGCAAGCTACGGAGGACAAGTCGCCGGACCCCTGCCTACGACATTCGAGGGCAGGCAGGTCTGCGGATGATTTTTTATTCTGAAACAGGTGTGGATTCCAATGATGAAGTATTGTATTATGCTCATAGTCCTTTTGACTAATCGAAAAGACTATGAACCTTTTAGATTTTGGGAATTGAGATATGGTTTTCAAAGCAAAGCAGTGGAAGTATCTGAGCAAGATATGGCATTTGACGCCGCGAGAGGTGCAGGTTGCCAAGCTGGTCTGTGAGGGGCTGGACAATGACAAGATAAGTAAGAAGCTGCGTATTGCGTATAATACGGTGCGTGCTCACCTTGTGAATATATTTCGCAAGGTTGGGACCAGAGGCAAAGCGGGCATTATTTTGGAATTCATTGAAAATCTGCAGAGAGCGAGAATTTAGGGCACTGGCGGCTTAGCCGCTGGTGTTACGGGACTCTTATCCAAAGTGACGTGATTCAAAGAGAGAAATGGGAAGGCAGGGCCATAGTCTTTTTGACTAATCAAAAAGACTATTAGCTTATTAATGGAGGACAGAGGTTTTGGGTTGGAGGGTTGGGCAGATGGACAGGTCCTTAGACCTCGCTCAGGACACAGGAGCTTCTTATAAACTGGGTCCCCGCCAAAGGCCCCCGACTACGACATTCGAGGGCAGGCGTGCGGGGATCTCCGTTTCACTCCGAGAAGTTTAAACGGGCAAATTCGCCGTGATATTTCCTTGCGGCCTCATCGTACGCCTTGGCCGCGTCGATTTCGTTATCGAATCTTCCGAGCCAAATCCATTTACCTTCAAATTGTATCTGCGCGTTCCATTTGTTCTTTTGTTTGTTCCGGCTTACGCCGCGATACTGTGAGGAGCAGCCGACTTTATTTACGAATCTGTTACACCTATTTTGACTATGTGTCGCCAAGCGGAGATTAGTCCTGCGATTATCGAGGCCATTTCGATTTCTATGGTCAACCAAAAGGCCTTTAGGCGGGTTCATAATTTCGCAATGCAGCGAAAGGATTTTAGTTATGTCATTGGAGCCGTTAATGAGCCGAACAGCGTGAAAGAGAGATTTATGTTTTACCGCGCACCACTGGAAATTGTTGAAACGGTAGAAGTCCAGCGGGTCAACAATCGTAAACTTGCCTTCGGTGAGAGGGATTCTGCGGAAGGGATAACCATACTTTCTGCGACGATACAATAACGCCGGCCAGGCGCAGATACGGTCGAGCCAGTTGGGAACGTTAATTGTTAAGCGAAGTTTCATAAAACACCCCTTCCCTAAAAAATCCCAAATCCCAAATGACAAATCCCAAACAAATTCCAAGTTCGAATTACCAAATCACCAAAACTTCGGGCGTCAGCCGTTTGAAAATTGTGATTTTGTGACTTGTTGCTTGTTTGTGATTTCGGATTTGGTATTTGGTGTTTCATTCGTGTCTACCTATTAGAGAGACCCACACAGCCCCTCTATCCTAATTTTGAATAGATCCTTCGACGCGGCCCGCATCTTGCTTTCGCAAGAAAGCAGCGGGCCTTGCTCAGGATTCGCGCCACTATATGGAATGACCGCAAGGTCCTTCCATATAGTGGCGCGAACTTGCGCGCTTTTGACGAAAACTAAGGTATTTCCTGATGGTAAAAAGGGGTGCAAAAAGCGCTTAAGTGCTTATGTAGTAAGGAGTTAAAAATTTTTTGAAAAAGTCGGTTTCTAAGGGTTTTCGACTTGCGCGCTTTTGCCCAACAACTGTATGAAACAAATGTATGAAACAGTTGTTTTAAACAACTGTTTTAGTCGGAAATCAGGTCCTTCGACTCGTCCGAGCAAGCTCGGCATCGCTCAGGATCTCCGCTTCGCTGCGATTTGAAATTGCCCAGATTAACAGAGGACAGCGTATAGCGGGATTGAATTTTCCGGGTGAGCAACTCCGCAATAAAATACTTGAAGCGGCGGGCGAGGGAGGGGATAATGGCAGCCGAGTGCGAAAGGCAAAAATACAGTCAATCGTGCCCTAAAACTTGCGTGTGTTATGGAATACGAATTTGAAGAAAAAGAAAAGCCGGAAAACAGGAGAGAAAAAATGAATGAGGAACCAAAGACAGGCAATCTGGTTGACACGACCGATTGTCTCGAAGCGGTCAGCGTCATTAGATGCTGGAAGAACTTTCTGTTTATAATCATAGTGCTGGGCCTTCTACTTCTGCAATGCTCGTTCTGGACGATGAATTTCAAATTGGTCAGGTCCGACACTGATAAATCGGGCGCCACTGTTGCCGAAGCAAGCCAGGCGGCACCTGCCGTGCCGGAGAAAATCAAGCAGGCCGCCATAAAGGTCGCATCGGAAACGGACACTGCTGCCGAGCCGAATACCCCCGCAGAGCCGAACCAGCCGGTTTCGGCCGAGCTAAAAGCGTGGTTCCGGCCGAAAGTAAAACACGTAACAGCCCTTGTGCGCTTCCTGAACTTCGTTCTTATACCCAGCGCGATGCTTTATTGTCTGACGATGCTCTTTTCGCTCAAGGTTTCCCTGATTGGCCGATTAGGCGGAATAAACCACATCGCAAGGGCGTTTTTCCTGTCGCTGTTGTTCCTTGTTCTGTTGCTGCCCTGGCAGTTGATGTTTGCGCCGGTATTTAGCGGCGCGATGTTCACGCCCTCCGAGCTAATCACCGCCTGCCAGGCGCAGAAAACCTTACTTGCCCTCGTATCTTTCTATCTGCGATTCCTCGGCTATTGGGTGCTGGTCCTGTTGCTGCTGTTAGCGTCACAGGTACGCAGTATGCGCTGGGCCAGGGCGACCCTCCGCAGGCTTGAGGTAATTTAGCTTGGCTTGACAGCGATGGCAGTTGGTCTAAAATCGCCGGCTATGACAGGTCCGGTCTTCGTCAAAAGAAAGAAGCCAAAAAAGAAACGCAACGTCGTTGTCGACTGGCTCGCCTTTGCAGGTCTGCGAATTCTTGTCGGCATCCTTCTCTTATTTGACGTCGAAACCAACCTGAGGTTTGCCCGTTTTTTAGGCCGGCTGCTCTGGCGGCACTACCACCGTGGCAGAGCACGTGCATTAGAAAACCTTCACGCAAGCTACCCCGGCAAAGACGAACAATGGTATGAAACGACAGGACAAAAAAGCTGCGAAAGCATTGCGATGCTCGCGGTGGATGTAATCTTCACGCCACATCTTGTCAGGAAGGACAACTGGCGGCAATACTCACGATTCAAAAACGTCGAACGCGCCAAATGGCTCAGTAAAGAGGGAAAGGGACTCATTTTTGTCGGCGCCCATTACGGCAACTTCGAGATACTCGGCTATATGATGGGGCTTTTCGGATTTAACACTTACAGTATCGCCCGGCCATTGGATAACCCGTTCATAAGCAGATACCTGTATGGCGTGCGTGAGCGCACGGGACAAAAAATAATCGATAAAAAAGGCGCAGCAGAACTATTTGACAAGGTCGCATCATCGGGGGCAACGGTGTGTTTTATAGCCGACCAGGACGCGGGCGACAAAGGAATCTTTGTGGATTTCTTCGGCAGAAAAGCCAGCACCTATAAAAGTATCGGCCTATTAGCCATCACGAACAATATCCCAATCGGTGTCGGCTACGCCAGACGAATCGACAACCGCTTCTTCTTCGAGATAGGCGTCCAGCGAATAATCTTCCCGCAGGAATGGGCAGACAAGGAAGACCCCCTGCTATGGGTAACAGCCGAATACACAAAGGCGATTGAGCAATTTGTCCGCGAAGACCCGACTCAATACTGGTGGCTCCACCGCCGATGGAAACACAGACCTAAGAACGAGAAATCCGCGCAAGTTACTCCAACGGCTGGCGGGCGGTGATGGCGTCGGAAAGCATTCGGGCACTTGCGTATTCGAGCGTTGTGCCGGTGGCGAGGCCGCGGGCAAGACGGGTAATTTTTACGCCGGTGGATTTCAAGAGTGAGCTGATGTAAAGGGCCGTGCCGTCGCCGACCAGATTGGGATTTGTGGCCATAATGATTTCCTTTATGCCGCCTGCGCGGACTCGCTCGATGAGTTTGTCGATGGTCAGGTCCTTCGGCTCGACGCCATCCAGCGGCGCTATGTGGCCACCGAGGACGTGATAGACCCATTTGCACTGGCCGGTCTTTTCGAGCACAATCACGTCCTTGGGCTGTTCGACAACACATATCCTGCTTTTATCCCGGCGCGTGTCTGCGCAAATCGGGCAAAGGTCTGACTCTGCAAAGTTATAGCAAATTTTGCATTGTTTGATTTTCGTCTTAACGTCGCTGATGGCTTGCGCCAGGGCCAATGCCTCCGGTTTCTGCGACTTGAGAATATGAAAGGCAAGGCGTTCGGCGGTCTTGGGGCCGATGCCCGGGAGTTTGCCCAGCTCCTCGATGAGTTTATTAACTGCCTCGGTATAGCCAGCGGTCATAACACCTCTCGGTTTATCAATATACTGTCATTAGCATAACCAACGTCTTGCAAAAAAGCAAACCGCCCGCTAAAATTCCAGCACGATGAAGGAACGTCTGATTTTGATAACTATACTGGTGATTGGAGCCGGCGGGTGCAGTGAGTCAGTGGACCCAAATGAGCCGACGGGGTTTATTCAGGTCAAGGGTTCCGATACCATCGTCAATGCCGCACAGATGGTCAGCGAAGAGTTTATGAAAGAGTATCCACATGTCTTTGTCGCGATAACCGGCGGGGGAAGCGGTGTCGGCATCGCCTCGCTGATAAACAGGACCTGCGACGTTGCCACCGCATCGCGTGAAATGAAGCCCAAAGAAATAGAACTCGCAGTTAAGCACGGCGTTAATCCAAAGGAATTCACCGTCGCTTATGACGGCGTCGCGTTAATCGTCAATAAAGCCAACCCCATCGATAAACTCACAATCGAACAACTGCACAAAATCTTCACCGGCGAGGCAACCAACTGGAAGGAATTCGAGGGGGGTAAGGACCTGGGTATAGTAACGCTTTCGCGTGAGGTCAGCTCGGGCACACATATGTACTTCAAAGAAGAGGTCGTCCAATTAGGCAAAAAGGGCAGCACCGAAGAGTTCTCCGATACAACCCTTCTGCTGACTTCTTCGCAGGCCATTGTCGAAGAGGTCGCAGCCAACGAGGCCTCAATCGGCTATCTTGGTATGGGTTATGTCTCGGAAAGGACAAAGGCATTGCTTATCTCAAAAAATGGTATCGCCTGTCCGCCGAACGTGGAGAACGTCAAACAGAAAAAGTACCCCCTCTCACGGGGTTTGTATTTTTATACCAACGGTGAGCCAACCGGCGCAACCAAGCTCTTTATCGACTTTGCATTTAGTCCAAAAGGTCAGCAGCAATTTAGTGAAACCGGCTTCGTTCCTGTAGGAGAATCCGCAATTGTCGAAAAAAATCAGTGAGTTCGCGATAGAAACGTGCATTAAGCTGAGCGGCCTGGCCGTAATTATTTTTGTTGTTTCGATATTTCTTTTCCTGCTCAAAGATTCGCTCGCGCTATTTGGCGTATACAGCGCCGGCGATTTTCTTTTGGGCACAAAATGGCTGCCGATATCGGAGCCGCCCCACTTCGGTATAGTTCCACTGCTGCTGGGCTCGCTTTATGTTACCTTCGGCGCGATTGTCGTTTGCGTCCCCGTCGGTGTCGGCTCGGCGATGTTCATCGCTGAGGTCGCGCCGACGTATCTCAAGCACGTCCTGAAGTCGTTAGTTGAAATTTTAGCCGCCATCCCGAGCGTCGTCCTCGGGTTCATCGGCATCGTCTGGCTGGGGCCGTTCCTGCGAAATCATCTCCATCTCAGCACGGGTATGTGCGGGCTGACGGGCAGCTTGCTGCTGGCTTTTATGGCGCTGCCGACGGTCATCAGCATCTCAGAGGATGCGCTTATAGGCGTGCCGAAGGCCTTTAAGGAGGCGGCGTTCGGTCTGGGTGCAACACGATGGCAGGCCCTGTGGCGGATTGTGCTGCCGTCGGCATCATCGGGAATCATCGCCGCGGTGATGTTAGGCATAGGCCGGGTCATCGGTGAAACTATGGTCGTGATGATGGTAACGGGCAACTCGCCCGTTATGCCGAAGTCCCTGCTGCTGCCGTTGAGGACACTCACCGCGACGATTGCGGGCGAAATGGGCGAGACCGTTGCCGGCTCCGAGCACTACTTTGCCCTTTTTGCCGTCGGGCTTATTCTGTTTATCATAACGTTTATTATTAATTTTATCGCAGACGTTTGTTTGCGAAGGGCAAGAAAATGAACGCCGCCAGGGTTCGTGAAAAAGTCGCTTTTACGATACTCGGCCTGACCACGCTGCTGGTCGTGGCACCGATAGTGCTGACAATTCTCTACATGGTAAAAAACGGCGCCGGCGCCGTAACGTGGGAATTCTTAAGCCAGGCGCCGCGAAACGGGATGAAAGAAGGAGGGATATTGCCGGCAATAATAGGCACCATTGTGCTGATAATCGGCACGATGCTGTTTTCGCTGCCTTTAGGGATACTCTCCGCCATATACCTTGTTGAATATGCAAAGGACAATTTCTTTACCCGCCTGATAAAGCTGTCGGTCGTCAATCTTTCGGGAATTCCTTCGATTGTATATGGGCTGTTCGGGTTCACCTTGTTTGTGATGGTTTTGAGATTCGGCACATCCATCCTGGCCGGCTCGCTGACGCTGGCGATTATGAGCTTGCCCGTGATTATAACCGCCACGAAAGAGGCGCTGGAATCCGTGCCGGCGAGTTTCAGGGAGATAAGCTTGTCTTTAGGCGCAACCAAGTGGCAAACCATCCGCTACTGCGTTTTGCCTTACGCAATCCCGGGCATACTTACCGGAACGGTG
>CAYUIL010000036.1:13083-13520 GCA_964444715.1 uncultured Pirellulales bacterium
CGGCCGGCGAGACCGCTCCCATTCTCTTTACCGTGGCGGCGTTTTATCTCCCCCGCCTGCCGCACTCGGTATTCGACCAGGTTATGGCGCTGCCGTATCATCTTTACGTCATATCTACCCAGGTGCCGAATATGCCCGCCAAACTCAGCTTCGCCACGGGGCTGGTCCTCATAGCGCTTGTCTTTTTGATGAACTTGGTCAGCATAATCCTGCGGGCACATTTCAGGAAGAAGAAACAATGGTAGCCCAGGTCGTTATAAAAACCGTTGACCTGAATTGTTGCTTCGGCCCGGTCACAGCCCTGAAGAAGCTTAATTTGGAGATTTACAAGAACGAAATTTTAGGTATTATAGGGCCGGCAAACAGCGGCAAAACCACGTTTCTGCGGGCCATTAACCGACTGAATTACCTCAACGCATCATACTCGCAAACTGGTG
>CAYUIL010000037.1:0-13449 GCA_964444715.1 uncultured Pirellulales bacterium
GAAAACTGCCGGCAGAGACGATTGCGGTGGTGAACCTTTCAGGCAGGGGCGACAAGGACGTTGGAATAGTCGAGAAACACCGTCCCTTGAAGGATTGAAAAATGAGAACTTACAAAGAGGTCTTTTCGCAGTTAAATCGGGCGGCGGTGATACCGTTCTTCGTAATCGGCGACCCGGATTTTCAAACGAGTTTATCCATTGTGAAAGCGGCCATCGACGCGGGGGCGGATATTCTGGAGCTTGGCATACCATTTTCAGACCCGATAGCGGACGGGCCTACGATTCAAAAAGCCGACATTCGGGCATTGCGGAACGGGATGACGGTCAAAAAGGCACTTGAATTTATCAGGGAGGTGAAACAGCACAAGGATACTCCGATTGGCCTGCTGATGTATTACAACCTCATTTACCAATACGGCACGGAAAAGTTCTTCCGCGATTTTCATCAGGCGGGTGTAAACAGCATCCTGGTGGCGGACTTGAGCATAGACGATGCGGATGAGGTTGCAGAGCCGGCCACAAAAGCCGGGCTGGACACGGTGTTTATGGTAACGCCTAATACGGAGCAGCAGCGTTTGAAGCTGATTGCCTCGAAGACAACGGGCTTCATTTATGCGGTGTCGCTTTTGGGTGTTACAGGAAGCAGAGAGAAACTCTCGACCTCCGTCGAAGGGCTGGTAGGCAGACTCAAGAAAGAAACTAATGTGCCAGTGTGCGTTGGATTCGGCATAAGCACGCCTGAGCACGCGGTCGAGGTCGCCAAAGCCGGCGCGGACGGTGTCATCATCGGCTCAAAGATAGTCGGGCTGATAGAAAAGAACCTCAACGATAAAAAGAAAATCGCTAAAGAAATAACCAGCTTTATAGAAAAAGTGAAATCAGCATTGGATAGCTGACACAGACCTGCCCACAGAAAAAGGGACAAAACGCGTCACTGCCACGTTTTGTCCCCAAATCCACATTTTTAGACGGGGTAAAAGCCCCGGTCTATTTAGAAGCCATCAAGCCAGTTATTGGCAAAAACGGCAAAATCTGAAAGGTTAACTGTGCTATCCATATCCAGGTCGGCAATATTACTGGTGTACTCGACAACCGAGAAATCAAACCGGCCGGATGCGTCCCGAGCGGTCACAAAGAAAGCATCGAAGGGCAGAGAACCCGGGAAGAAGAATTCCTTGTCGATGACTCCTTCGGCATTAGCACTCGCTGTGCCGAGCAACTCGTCTTCAATGAGAATCTCTACATCCGACAGCGGAGTAAAATTATACCCCGTCACATGGAGCATATCGCCGGGGTAAACAAGGGTATTGACCAGTTCGAATACCGGCTCGTTGTGGTCAACCACCTCCCACACAAACTCGACCTCATCGATATCGGCTGAATAATTTTCCTGAGAAACTATCTTGACCGGCACCTCATCCGCAAGCGACCCAAGCAGATACATAGGTATGCTCAGATGAATACCGTCAGCAAACTCCTCTGTCTCGGCGAGCAGGTTTACATCATTGACATCGGTTGTAATCAGGAGAGTTTGGACGGAACCGGGCTCTATAGTCGTATAATTTGGGTCGCCGATTGTATAGACATCAGCAGTGACGACGCCCTTGTAAACATAATTGGGCGGGAAGTTGACATCAAGCACAATCCTTTTATCAACCCCTGGCATACCCGCAAATGTGCTGCCGGTCATATCATTGTTGTCAGTGTTGAAATAAACCCGAACAGTCAGGTCGACATACTGCGTAGAAAAGACACCAGCATACATAATATCAAACTGCAGATATTTGAACGGGCTCTCGGACAATAAGAAACCGTGAGCCAGGTCGCTACTAGGGTCTGAAGTGTCGTTGATATCATCCACCCAACTGCCGCGTATTATGGGAACAGGAGTGACGATGGGCTGCTGTTGTGATGTGCTCTTTGAGAATTTCTCAACCACTTTTGCTTTTCCAATCCCGCCAGCACGGGTCTCGAGAATTTTTTTCTGTTCAGGCTCAATATCGTCGCCACGCGGCCTTATTTTATGATTTGGGTCACACGGGTCAGGGAAAGGATTATGCGGATACATAATATTATTGGGGTCCGTTGTATGCCCGTTGGGGTCAGCGGTAGTGTTCGCATCAACCTTATGACCACCGCCGAGACAAAGTATATGGCAAATTTCGTGAGTTGCATCATTGATTTTGGATTCGTTAGTATCAGCAACGTCCTTAAGGAACATGATGGCCTTGAGAATAACCGCGTTGCTGTCTCTTCCTTCAGCCAGGCCGCGAATACGCGGGTTATCCCAAAGTTCGTTTGCGAAATAAATCTTTATACCCTTGCCTTGCCCAAAATTGTCCTTCAATTCCCCGCGCCCTCCGGTAAGCAGACCGCCCGTTTCACCTTTTTGGACCTCGCCATCATCCTTTTCACCACCTGTCCCGTTATCGTCGACATCCCTGTTAAGGTGTCTGCTGGAGTCAAACTCGAGCTGGACATCTACGTTTCTCTGCCTGAAAATGTTATTCACACCCTTTAGAATGTCCTCGATTTCCTTGTTGCTTACCGTGACGCCTTTCAAGACATTCACCTTCACGGGAACCTTCTTGGGTTCTCTTCTGCTTCCGCCAGGACCAATTGGGGTAACCGCCGCCCAAGCGGTACTCCAGCAGAGCATACAAACCAGCACTGCGAGTAGAAGAGTTCCCGGAATAAATCTCCGATTCTTAACATTCGATCTTTTACACATCCTATCCTCCTTTCCACGACTTTGGCACAAATATTGATTGTTTGCAAACTACCCTCTCCCGCGGTTTTCAGCGGAAAAATTAATTTATTTCCACCCAAAGCAGTTTTTAATTATAATTAAACCCTTCGCCTTATGTCAAGACATTTCCCGGATCATTTTGAATTTGAGTATTTTTAGCACCTTTCATCGCGATGGGCAGTAGAAAATGCAATATTATAAAAACGCTTCGGACTTTAGACAAGACAACGTGATTTCCATTGTCAGTAAAACAGAACAGGTATTTTGAACACGGAGGGCATTATGAGCAGGATATTGTATATCAAGGCGTCGCCGATACAGGAGCGGTCGTATTCGGCGGCAGCAGCGGATGCGTTTGTCGAGGCGTATAAAAAGGCAAATCCCAAAGACGAGGCGAAGGTGCTGGACCTTTTCGCGGCGAAGCTGCCCGCGTTTGACGGTGCGGCAGTGTCGGGCAAATACAAGATAATGCACGGCAAGCCGCACAGCGCCGAGGAAAAAACGGCGTGGGAAAAGGTCGTCGCGGTCATAGAGGAATTCAAGAGTGCGGATAAATACGTGATGGCCGTGCCGATGTGGAATTTCTCGATACCGTATCGGCTGAAACACTATATCGACATCATTGTTCAGCCGGGCCAGACGTTCAGCGTTGATTCGACCGGCAACTACAAGGGACTTGTTACAGGCAAGCCCGCCTTCGTCGTGTATGCTCGCGGCGGCGAGTACGTCGCGGGCACGCCGGCGGAACAGTTCGACCTGCACAGCAAATACTTCGACCTGATACTCCGCTTCATTGGCTTTACCGACATCAGGTCGATTATGGTCGAGCCGACCCTGGCAGCGGGGCCGGCGGTCGCGGAACAAAAACGGTCGGCTGCAATCGAACAAGCCAAACGGATGGCCGGCGAGTTCTGACCGCACCGGCATCGCGCCCTGCGATACCTCAGCCAATCCGGCGGCGATTTTCACCCGCCAGCGGGTGGACGCCCGACAAGCTGCAGACGAAGCCAGAGTTCATTAATGGCAACTTCGTCGTTCTGAAGCCGGACCTGGATATTTCTAATCTGCTGGACAAAATCCTTATTGAGGTCCGAGATGCTCTTTTCGAGACGCTGATAATCTTCCTTCATATCTGCAGCGGTTTTGTCCAGATATTTGATGCTCTCCGAGAGTTTAGCGTTGCTTTCGGCGACCTGCTTTTCGAGCTGTTTGAGGCGATTCTCGGCCTCGGCGTCATACTCAAGCTTCTTCAGTTTGGCGCGTGACTCGACCTGGCTTGTCCAGACGTCCCTGTCGGCCTTGAGCTTCTGGATTGACCTGTCGATTTCCGCAATTCTTTCCGGCTCGGCGCCGGACTGCTCCAGCGATTGCTTTGCCTTTTCGTAGCAGCGAATGGCCAGAATGAACTCATCGGGGTCGTCCCTGAAATCCCAGGTTTTGGCGGCAAAGTATTCGGCGAGCTGGGTGTAATACCTCCACTCGAGGACGAACCTTGTCCTCAGTGTGCGGGTATCTACCTCTCTTTTGCTGTAGGTTTTGGTAACGATTGTGCTGTCTAACGGCTGCTCAATGACAACCTGGGTGCTGTCGTCGCTGAGCAGCTTGCCGGAAACCGCATTGCCGTCCCGCATATAGAAATCAGCCATCGTTACGGAATCGACCCTCGGCCTTGGTTTTTTCGTTTCAGGGCCTTCCGAGCGGGTCTCGTTACTATCACTCGTGTTACCTGATGCGGCGGCAAGGCAATCCGGCAGCCAGAGGAACATCATTGCCGTCACCGTTAAAATGATTATGCGTGCCATTTTCGTATCCTCCAAATTCATAGTTTTATTCAGACGAGCAGAATTATAACAAATCGGCGGTAAATCTAAAAGCGGGGATAGTCAAAATATGCGAACGGGGTTAACTTTTGACCAGCAGATAGGCGCGTATGAGTTCTGCGACGCTCCAGGCCTGGGCGAAGCATCCTTTGGGTTTGTGGGGCGGGTCGCCGTCGAATATCTCACTGACCTGGCCGATACAGTCGTCGCTCGCCAGGTGCGTCAACAACGGCTCAATGAATCGCTCGGCCTGCTTTTTGCTTTTCCGGCTGGAGCCGTGCACCTTTAGATATGCCTCGACGAACGGGCCAATCAAATAAGGCCAGACGGTGCCCTGGTGATAGGCCTGGTCACGGCTGGATTGACTGCCGGTGTACGTCCCATGGTATCTGTCGTCGTCGGGGGACAGTGTTCGCAGGCCGAAGGGAGTGAGCAGTTTTTTCTCGACGATACCCACGACCGCTTTCTGCCGGGCCGAGCTAAGAGGTGAAAAAGGCAAAGACACAGCGAATATCTGATTTGGACGAAGCGTCGCATCAGCCGTGCCGTCGGACAGGATACAGTCATTCAGCCAGCCCCACGATTCGTTCCAGAATAATCTGCAAAAGCTCTCTTTGACTTTACCGATTTCGAGTTTCAACTCCCTGTGAGATTGTTCATCGCTGTCATAGAACTGGTTAAGCAGCATCAAAGCGTTATACCACAGGGCATTGACCTCGACCGCTTTGCCGTATCGCGGCGTAAAAGCGACGCCATCATACTTGGCGTCCATCCAGGTAAGCTGCGTGCTGCTGTCTCCGGCGGTGATAAGGCCATCGTAGTCGGCGTGGATGCCAAAGAGAGTGCCGTGTTGGTAAGCGTCAACAATCGAAATAACGGTCGGCAAGAGCATATCCTGAAAAGTCGCGCGGTCGCCTGAGGCGTCCAGATACGCAAAGGCGGCGTTTATAAACCACAGCGACGCATCCACGCTGTTGAAATGGGCAGAATCGGTATAGTCGTCGAAACAGTTGGGAATCATTCCCTGCCTCGCCGCTTGCGCAAAAGCGACCAAAACGGATTTTGCCTCATCAAATCTGCGAGTCGCTAAAAGCAGACCGGGCAATGAAACGAAAGCATCCCTTCCCCAGTCGGCAAACCACGGAAAGCCCGCAAGAATCGTCTGCTTGCCACGGCGAAGCCCGTTAGGCGAAGCCGGGTCGTGCGTAGTGCGTTTTACAACGAACTGGTCGCCGGCCTGGAACAGTGTGCCGAGCAGTTTGTCTTGCTTTGCCGCCGCGACGACGGCATTATGATGTTCGGACTGTTGCCGGATAACGTCTTCAATATCCGGCAGCACATACTTGTCCGCCGTGGCGGATTTACCCGCCGTGGCGGGCCGGCCCGGCTTATATTCCCTGCTGAGGTTGACCCAGAGAACCAATCTTGTCGGCGAATCTATACGGCATTTGAAAACACCGGGGCTGAAAAGGTCTTCGCTAAAATCCTGCCCCCTCTCTTTATCGCAGCGATATACAAAATTGAACCACCACTGCGGGTCTTCTTCGAAGCTCGCGCCGGGGCAGCTCAGCAGCAATCGGCCACAGTCAATTGAGGAGTGGTGAATAAGCAGGCCATCCGGAACCGATGCGAGGACAAGGGGGGCGACGGAATTCTGGAGCGAATGAAAATCACGAAGTGCAGCTAAGGGTCGCAGGGCAAAATCAACCGGCCGATGGACCTCCTTAAAATCGTATGCAACCGCGACTGTATCCTGCTCGCGGGCTAAATATACGGACTTTGTCAGCCGAAGGTCGCCAAGCTCGTAATGAAAATGAACACCGGCATCCCTGCTGAATCGCTTCAGGCGCAGGTATCCGTCCGGCGAGATTTTATCCGGAAACTCGAACGTGGAGAGATTAAAAGTGCCCGGCCCCAGAAATATCTTCTCAAGGCAGCTCGATAGCGCCAGGATTCTATTGACAGGCGGCTCTAAGGAACCAATAAGCAGACCGTGATAGCGTCTGGTGTTGCAGCCAACGACGGTCGATGAGGCGTAGCCGCCCCTCGTATTGGTCAGCAGCCATTCTTTTTCCAACAACTGCTCAAGGGAGACGTTGGCCGTCTCAACACAAATCCCGGCCTTGCCGTTTGCCTTTTCCAGCGTCAACATAATACCATAGATATATCGTCCTCTTTGGCAGCGCTAATTTAACCTCGTTTCTTATTGTCCTTGGCGTTTACCCGCCGAAGACGGAATCCTAAAATAATCAATCGTCAATCACAAATGTGTTTTTTCTTCGTGGTTCTCAGTGTTCTTCCGGCGTAAGCCGTCCCTTACGGGAGTGGTGAAAAATGTTAATCTGGGCAAATTCAAACAACTGTTTCAAACGATCGTTTCAAACAAATGTTTCAAACACTTGTTGGGCAAAAGCGCGCAAGTCGAAAACCCTTAGAAGCCGACTTTTTCAAAAAATTTTCTAATCCTTGTCCCATAAGCACTTAAGCACTTTTGCACCTCTCGTTTGCCATCAGGAAATCCCTTAGTTTTCGTCAATATCGCGCAAGTTCGCGCCTAAGGGTAGAGGAGCATCATTGGGTTTGCTCCCCCTTAGGCGCGAACTCTGAGCGAGGCCCTGCGTCTTGCTGTCGCGAGACAGCAGCGGGGCTGAGTCGAATGGGTCTGATAGAACTGGATGCCCGCGTTCGCGGGAATGACAAACAAGCGCCATAGGATGGAGGCACCTTGTGATGCTCCCTTGAAGATATTTAGCCCCCGGATTTTATCCGCCGTAGGCGGATTATCCGGGGGTTGTTTTGAATATTGAAATTTCGGTTATTGTGATTTGTTTGAGATTTCGGATTTGTTGTTTGGGATTTTGGGGAGGTATTGATTATGAAGGTCAATTTAACAATTGGGATTCCGAGTTGGTTAGACAAAATCTGCACCTGGCCGGTGATGGCTTATCGCAGACACAAGTATGGTTATACGTTTCGAAGGATTTATCTCGGCGAGGGTGAATGGACAATTCTTGACCAGCAAGATTACTATCGTCTTAACAATTTCAAATGGTTCCTTACCGGCCGCCTGTATAAGTTCTATGCTGCTCGGACCATTAAAATTGACGGTAAAACAATAATTACACGTATGCACAGGGATATTTTGAATCCCCCCGATAATCTTTTGGTTGACCACAGAAATAGCAATGGCCTCGATAACCGAAGGACAAATCTCCGCCTGGCGACTAAATCCCAAAATGTGTGCAACTGCAAAAAAAGGAAAAATACCTCCTCGATATATATCGGCGTCCATCTTCGTAAAAAACAAAACCGTTGGGAGGCCGAGATTACGCATCACGGGAAAAAAATTTGGCTCGGCTCTTTTGAAAACGAAATAGACGCCGCCCGTGCTTATGATGAATCTGCTCGTGAATATCATAAGGAGTTTGCTCGCTTGAATTTCCCAGACCAATCCTGACTCTCTTAATATGGAGGTCGAAGCGCAGCGAAGATCTCGGCGTAGCAGTAAGCGAAGCCGGACAGCAAAAAAATATCACGGCGAATTCGCCCGGCTGAATTTCTCGTAGCGCAGCGAAGACCTCGGCGTAGTCCTTCGACGAAGCCGGGCCCTTCAACAAAATCTACACAGTGGCGTAAGCCATCCCGGCGATATGCCTTACCGCACCGGCAAAAAAAGTTGTCCCCTTTTATTGTCCGGGGGGAAAACAGTTTGATGTTAGCTACCAATGCGGGTAGAATACATCAAAAAGGCGAACAGTTTAAGACAGGGGTTTCGTTATGGATTATTGTCGGCGAGGTTGGATGTTAGTGCTTATAGGCACTCTCTTTTTTGCGCTCGGCGGATTAATAGCAACGTATGGATGGAATATCTGGAGCCACCAATTCGATAAGAAAAAATATCTCCGGGAGGGTGCGTGGGACATCATAAGAGGTACTGTTTTTATCGCCTTGGCTGGCTTGTTAACGACGTACGGCTGGAATGTCATAAGGTTCGGGGAACAGAGAAACAATCTCATCCGAGCCATTTATCAAGAATTGCGGTTGAACCTCATACATTTAGAAAGTGCACCTATAAAAGGCGAAACCTATTACAGAAAGGAAAATGGCGACATGGTTCCACGTCCGTTTCCTACCTTGAAGACTACTGCCCTGAATGCCGTTAAGTCTTCAGGACTCTGGGACCTTAGCAATCAAACAGAGAATAAATTTCTTTACGCTATTTACAACTATGAGGATGCAATAGGCACTGCAAATAACATTTTCGGTTTATATAATGACACTATAAATCGATTGATGACAATAGACCCTAATAAAATAATTGCGGAGGCCGAAGGGTACCAAAAAGTTGTTCCTGAGAGAGATTATTTCAGGTCTTTGGAGAATAGGCAAAACGAAGTAATAAAGCTACTTTTAAGTGAACACCAATTGGCTATACCATCAAAAGAGCGTGAAGTTCTTCTGCAAAGAATTCGAGAGAAACCTCCTGTAAATAAACCGGAGGATGTAAATAAACCAGAGGAGACCATACTGCTCCCCGTTAAGGAATAGGCCAAAGTATGGACTTCGACGAACTCAGTCGAGCCGCGACTTCGCCTATCTCGCGGGTTAAACACCGATTTTATCCTGCCATTATGCGCATTGCCGTTGCGAAGCAAAGCCTGTTCTATATCATCGAACTGATTAAAAATTTATCCGCCTCAGGCGGACAAACAACGGATTATAACGCTTTGCATCAGCAGTTTATCTGCTGAATGCTTTTGTTATGTTCCGTTTGTTATGTCGATCAATCCAAAATCCGCCAAAAGTTGTTCCCATGCTTCAACTGCCTTGGTTGCAATTTCGTGCAAGTCTCCGATGCGATTGTTGTCATTGTCAACCACATCGCCTGTAATGATTGCCTTGGCAGTACCATCTCCGAAAAACCTAGGGACACCGCCAGCACCAAGTGTCATTCCAATAGTGGAGCCCCTCTTTGCCTGAGTTTTCAACTGCATTACACGGTTGATGTTGACCAGTTGTGGGCATTTTCCGGAATGGCCGCGTTTTCGAGGTGGGTATCCATGTTTGTCGTTGTTTGATAAATCTATGATGATTTGAAGATTAAGAGAGTTATCGACAATTTTGTCAACTTTGGTCTTGTCGTGTCCATTATGTGCGGCCCATCGACTCAAATGGTCCCGAAGGTTCGCGATATTGTGGATGACCGTGTGTGCGTAGTTGGTCAACTCATCGTCGCTGAAACCCTCGCGGAAATCTTGGAGGACGACCTTCATTTTGTCTGTTTGAACAACGGTTGCTCTGAGTTTGTTTGGGTCGTCTTCTTCTATATCGCCGATGGCGGCATAGATTCGGCTAATCCGTTGGAGAATGGCGTCGTCCATAGGAGTATCCTGTGTTGGCGTAAGAGTGAACGCTACAGTTGCATAACATAGCGTTATGCACTTGTTCGATCAGGATTTGAGTAGGAGTTTTCGAGTGCTCTTTAGAACCTGATCCAACTTTATCCGTCTTCTCTTGATCATCACATTTGTCCATGTATCTGGTTCTAGCCAGAAACTACCCTTCAAGAAGCACCGATTCGATAAATCGGGATCAATGTCGCGCAGCGGAACGCTGGCATCATGCCAAAGCTTGGCGATTGCCCATTCTGTCTTGCGGTTTCGTCTCTTGCCAGCATCGAGTGTCTCGATATAGGATTTCGTCTCGTTCAGAGCTGTGTACAACGCATATAGAGCATGGTCGGTTCTCTCATTCCTATACCGTCGGCCTTCTCTGATTAAGCCCAGTGCGGCAAGGAAACGATCGAATATTGCGAACGCAACCTCGTTGGTTGGCATCTTACATCTCCTTTGATCTAATCATAATAATCTCCACCACTTCTTGTCAGCAATTTAGTTTACCGGAGGCGAGATGTCAAGATTGAAACAGCGTTCAGCGTAAACAGTTGAAAGTTGAGAAGTTGTTGTTTCGGCCATAATCGGCAGTGCTTTGGTCGGCTTCAATATGAAGGCCAAAGGCCTTCGCGGACAAGGCAACGGCCTTTTGAAGAAGTGTACTTCGGGAAAAAGGCCTTGCCGCAGAACGCCAAGCCGACCAAAAACCGTGTTAATCAGTGTGAATCAGTGTCTAAATTCTCTGTGTCCTCTGTGACCTCTGTGGCTAAATAATCCGTGTAATCCGTGGTTAAAACCTTCGTGTTTCTTCGTGAACTCCGTGGTTAAAAATCGACAATCGACAATCGCAAATCGAAAATACTTTGTGCCTCCGTGGTTGCAGTTATATCGCCGGTAATTTCCGCACATACTTTCGTGCGACCTCGGTTATGGCCTGCCAGTCGGCTTTTTCGACGAATTCTTTTCGCACGACAGAAGCGCCCCGGCGATATTGATTATCCGGCCCTCATCAACGCCCCTTACAACAGCTATTATCTTTTCCTGCTTTATTGTTCGGTACACCTGCTCCGAAGTCATATATGGCTCCCGAGGAGAATCGACCCCTTAGCGGCAAACGCTCCGGCCACACAGGCCGTAAGCAGGCACGCCAAAGTTGCCGCAACCAGAGCACGAATCGCAACCTTCGCGATGTCGCCCGTCCTTTCGCGTGCCAGGGCCGAAATACCGCCGACAAAGATCGCCATCGAGGCCAGATGAGCAAAGCCGCAAAGGGCATAACCGGTTATGACCGCCGAGCGGGGATTGTGCAGCAGGCCCTGCTCAAGCGCCACAGCCAAATCCTTATATGCCGCCACTTCGGTAACAATGGTTCTTTCGCCGATTATCTTCGAGACAAGCTTGGCATCCTCCGGCGGAACGCCGAGGACTAATGTAAACGGGTAGAACAGATAACCCATAATCGCCTTCAAGGACCATTGTCCTTCAAAGCCAAATAGTGAGTTAACCCTCAGACCCACAGCGGCCAATATCAAATCAGCCAGCGCCACCAGCCCGAGAACCGCTATCAGCAACGCGACGATTCCGACTATCATTTTTGCGCCTGAATATGCGCCGTTGATTATCGCCTCGAAGAAACTGCTCTCCTTTTCATAGAATGGTTTGACGTGGATTCCCAGCGTTACCGGCTGACCCGTCTCGGGCAGGATGATTTTCGACACGGCCAGAGCAGCCGGGGCCGAAAGCAAAGAGGCGGAAACCAAATGGCCCGCAATAGTAGGAAATACCGCCTTAAGATTGAAGACATACAACGCCAGAACATTAGAGGCGACGGTTGCCATACCGCAGGTTAAAATCGTGCAAAGTTCCGATTGTGTCATTCTCGCCAGGTATGGTCTTACAGTAAGATTCGATTCAATCCCGACGAAAATGTTGCTTGCCGCGACAAGCGACTCCGCCCCTGATATCCGCATCAGCCGGGTGAATACGTAAGCAAAGCCGCGAATGACCCGCTGCATTATATTGAAGTAGTAGAGAATCGAGATAAGTGCGGAAAAGAAGATGATTGTCGGAAACGCCTGAAAGGCGAGTATGGAGCCCAGTGATTGTTCCCCTGCTTCACCTGTTTCGCCCGGTGCAATCGCCAGTCGGCCAAACACGAACTTTGCCCCGGCTGACGCCGAATTAAGGACCTTGACCACCGCTTCATTGACCCACAGGAACATACGCGAGCCGACCGGCACAAGGAATATGAATATCGCTATGACAAGTTGTAGCACAATCCCCCAGATAATCACCCGCCAGTTCATATTGCGCCGGTCCGCCGACAACAGCCACGCAAAACCCAGCAGAACGAATATCCCTGTGAAACTGACGAAATTATAAATATCCATATCCACCTCGCACGACACAACCCGTCAGCCGCTTCTCCATAGATTTCACTATTGGCTCCGTATCATTGACCACGGAGAATGCATATTTTTATCCCCCGCCGCTTTTTTCAAACATTGTAACGTTTCTCTTTCTTGCTCAAAGTGGCCAAGGATCTTTTCTTTCTATGTTCGGATGACGTGGTTCCATAGGCGGATTGCCGTTTTCGAGACGTAATCGACCAATAAAACCAAGCAAATTAAACGCACTTCTACTGCGGGCGTTATCGTCGCATATCATATCGAAAAGCTTGCTTCTGATAGCTATATTTTCGCGGGGTTTAATGTTATAGGCGATTGGAATATCTTCTGAAGGCACATGTTCTGTAACAGATCTCTCGATAGCTTCCTTTATGTAGAAAGGTATTGGGTTGCCAGATTGATCTGAAATTAAGTTTAGACCGGCGCTAACGGCCTCAGTGGTTGTTAACTTGTTGATTACATCAGCAAGTACTTCCCGTTGCTCTTTTGTTAAGTTTTCACCACATAATTCAAAAATTCTCTTTTTCAATTGAGCATCATTTCTACACCAATTAGCCAGTGCCTCAGCAACTATGTGCATCTCAGAATTTTTATTGGAGAACTTTAATCGGGGGCTTTGAATTGTAGAATCAACAATACTAATAATGGCATTTTTTGATTCAGGGACATTTAGATTAGCTAAAGCTTGAAGTAGCTCTCGCCCTAGGTGTGCGCAGGTATTAGCATCTAGAGCAAGTTCAACTAAATAATTTACCGCTTCTTTCGAATCGGTATATCCAAGAGTTTCTATTATTTCGCGCATATCATATCTCAGTTGATACTTTGATATGAAATTTTTAATTAGAGCAATTGCTTTTGGCATGTCGTTTGTACAAGCTAGTATGCTAAGGCAACGGGCTAACGAGTGTGTATTTTGATTGCTATAAATACCTTGTTTATCTAGTGCTGTTATGATTTGGTAAATAATTGGTTTGATCACATTGATGTCAAGTCTATTGCCGTTTTTGATAAGTTGAGCCAATGTCTCTATTCGTATCCAAGTTCCATAGTCACATGGAATTTGTAAAACTTCAAGGATT
>CAYUIL010000038.1:0-7274 GCA_964444715.1 uncultured Pirellulales bacterium
CCGTCTTCTTTGCCAACTGCGGCGGCTTCCACGGCGAGGCCTGCTCCATCTTCGCTGGCCCCTACACCGTCACGCACCACAAATCGACGCTGCTTATCGCGGGCCTTTTCAGCTTCCTTAACGCAGGCAGCGGCACCAACCAGAGCAACCATATGTACAAACTCGGACCTGCTCATCAGGGCATCGTCGAACGCGGCTCAAAAACCGCGAGTGATTCCTATATGCTCTGGCCCGCAAAGGTCGGCGCATTTACCGTCGTAATGGGCAGGCACTACCGAAACTCCGACACCTCAGACCTGCCGTTCTCCTACCTCATTGAGCACGAAGACGAAAGCATCCTTGCTCCGGGTGTTAATCTGCGAAGCGTCGGCACCGTCCGCGACGCCAGGAAATGGCCGAAACGCGACAAACGCAAGGACCCCAAAAAACTTGACCTGATAAACTTCAAACTCCTCAGCCCATACACCATTCAAAAGATGCTCAACGGCGTGGAGCTTTTGCAAAACCTTAAGGCCACCAGCGGTGAGACAAGCGATTATTTCACCTACCACAGCGTCAAGATAAAGAACTACTCATTAGACAAGGGCATAAGGTTCTATCAAATCGGCACCGACAAATTCTTGGGCAACTGTCTGATTCATCGGCTCCAGGGCAAACAGTTCGCCGGCGTTGGGCAGTTGCGAGCCGCGCTCAAACCCGAAACTGATACAGGCCCCGGAAAGTGGATTGACCTGGCGGGTATGTTCGCCCCCGAAAAAGTCGTCGCCAGAATACTCGACGATATCGAATCCGGTGCGCTGGCAAATCTCGACCAGGTTAACGATGCGTTTGTCTTGGCGCACGAGAACTATCCCGCGTTCGAGTGGGCCTGGGCCGTGAATATCCTGCAGCAGCGACTGGGCAAAACCATCGACGCAATAACGCCGGATGATATTATCGAGATGACTCACAGATGGAAATCCGCCGTGGTTGACCTTGATAATATGCTCTACGCCGATACCAAGAAAGAATTCATCGCAACCGCGCAAATCGGCTATGGAATCGACGGCGACCTGGCAGACCGGGCGGCAGACTTTGCCGGCGTCCGGGGCACTTTCGAGAAAAACAGCGTCGCAAACGAAATCAAACAGCACATAGAGGAAAAAACGCAGCTCGGCGACGAGCTTATCCGCCGAATGCAAAAAATACATTAACGCTAACCCAATACCCTGACCCAATGCCAAAAAGGAGGAAAGTATGCGAGTCATCATTCAGCCCAGCTATGAGCTGGTCTCAAAATGGGCGGCCAACTATGTCGCAAAAAAAATAAATGAATTCGGGCCCGACAAGGCGAAACCATTCGTCCTCGGCCTGCCCACCGGCTCATCGCCGATGGGTATGTATAAAGCGCTAATTGAGCTAAACAAGGCAGGTAAGGTCAGCTTCAAAAACGTCGTTACCTTCAATATGGACGAATACGTCAACATCCCCGAAAACCATCCCGAAAGCTACTACTCTTTTATGTGGAACAACTTCTTCAGCCATATCGATATACCCAAAGAAAGCACCAACATCCTAAACGGCAACGCGAAAGACCTGATGGCGGAATGTGAACGCTACGAGAAAAAGATGAAACATCTCGGCGGCGTTGAGCTTTTCGTCGGCGGCATCGGCCCCGACGGCCATATCGCATTCAACGAACCCGGCTCGTCGTTAGCCAGCCGGACGCGAGTCAAGACACTCACTCAGGACACCATCATCGCCAACTCGCGATTCTTCGGCGGCGACGTGAACAAAGTCCCCAAAACCGCGCTGACCGTCGGTGTGGGAACCGTGATGGATGCAAAAGAAGTTATGATTATCGTCAACGGCCACGGCAAGGCCCGTGCGCTCTGGCACGCAATCGAAGGAGCCGTCAATCATCTCTGGACCATCAGCGCACTGCAGTTGCACCCCAAGGGGATTATAATCTGCGACGAAGATGCGACCGACGAGCTGAAATACGGCACGGTGAAATACTTCAAGGATATCGAGTCAGCCAACATTTACCCCGTGAGATAGAGATAACAAATCAATGAAATCAATCGATACCTGCGACGTTTTATCTCACGGGGTTAACCCCGCCACACTGTTGAGATAAAGACAGCCCGGCTTCGTTAAGGAACTACGCCGAGGTAAACGCCGAGGCGAGCGTTCAGTTACAGCGAACAGTTAGGGCGCGGCCCGCCTATGGCGGGTAAACCCGCCAAACTGCACGGCGGGTAAACTTCGGCCGCGCCTTTTTTTTACTCCGCTCATCCGGCTTCGCTAAAGCTACACCGGACAGGCTCGCCGCGGGGGCTTTGACCGCGAATTGGTTGGTTCTTGACATTTTATTTCCGGTAAACTAAATTGATGACAAATCGTGGTGGATATTATTATGTTGGATACTTCATCTAATATAGATTATGAACACAAAAATTGAATTGGTAGAAAAATACAGCGGGGAATTTCGTAATTTAATAAATGCCAAAATCCAGCCCGACAAAGTTGCAATTCGCAAAGCGTTACGACTCAGTAAGGATGAAGATTGGGCATTTCTATGTGTATCTATGGACATCGTTGAAGATGCATGTACAGCGATTGATAGCTTCTTAAAATTCGGCCTAAATGGTCCCACAAAATACGAAGACGTCGGAGAGAAATATCTCCGACTATACGGCATTCTAAGCGCAACCTATATTCAGCAAGAAGCATTGCTTAAACTCTATCAGATTATGAATGTTCCTCCTTCACTTAAAAAAGGAAAGGAATTAATTGACAAACTACCAATACGTCTCCTTCGACACAAGCTTTGCTCTCATAGCACCAATTACCATGATAAAGAGAGTAACTCTGTTCAGGCCTATGTACCCATACGGATTGATTTAGATAACTTTAATTGCACGTATGCTCAAAATGGAAGAGGTAACCACAAATCCATAGATATTAAGGAAGCAGTGAATGAACACCTTGACATAATGATAGAGATACTTGATAGGATCATGGAGAAATCTATAAAAACCTTATTCAAAGGCCAAGAGTCAAGCAAAGGCAGTATTGAGTTTTCAGAAAAATTAAAAGATTTAAGAATTCTTAGAAAAGGTGGCATCGTGCTTCAGATTCCAGGTGGCAACAAGTTAATTATCACAATGGCCAATAAAATCTAACAGGCGATTCAGTCGGATCACCTAAAGGCTGCCAGTTAGTTGATGAGTTGCTATTAATATAATGGCAGGATAAAATCAGTGGGAATTTGATACCAAGGATAGCTATATGGCTGAATATGATTACAACATTATTACTACTCCAATCATCCCTCCTTTAGGTAGAAAATACAACCATGCAGGTAAAGTTGAATATCTCTATCAACGCAGCAAAATTAAAAACATTAAAATTGATCATGATTTTGGCGAAACTTGGGGTGTAACAGAGAAGGATGCTATTCAAAAGATGGAACAAAAAGTCAAAGAATGGATTAAGTCCCAAGAATCGTCTCGATAGTTATTTCAATGAATCATTGATCCATAACAAGCGGCTTCAAAAGAAAAATCCTGGTTGCTATTAGCATAATGGCAGGATAAAAACAGTGGAAATCATGTTGGCTAGTTAATATGTTGTAAAACAATGGATACTGAACAATTGGTCATTCAATTCATCGCCAAACTTCTTACGTATGGGGGGACGGGTGCGTTAGTAGCTTATGGTCTTTTTAAATTTCTCGGGAAGAAATGGATTGAAAATAAATTTGCTGAAAAGCTCCAGGAACATAAACACGCACAGGATAAAGAACTTGAGGAATTGAAATTCAAAATTAATGCCCTATTCAGCAGAATAACTAAAATTCATGAAAAGGAGTTTGAGGTGTTACCCGAAGCTTGGCTTAAAATGCAGGAGGCCTTAGGTCGAGCTTCTCAACTTGTCTCACTCTTCCGCGAGTATCCAGATCTAGACAGAATGAGCAAGGAAGCCATTAGTGAATTCTTAGCCCAATCTAAGCTTAACGATTATGAGAAAAAAGAGCTACTTGAGGCTAGTAACAAACTTACCTACTATCAAAACACGATATTTTGGCACGATCTTAAAGAAACTCAAGAATCCTTTTGGGATTTTCATAACTATATCATTAAATATCGTGTTTTTATGAGCTCAATCCTCCAAGAGCAATTTGGTAAAATAGATGATATAATCTGGAAGGCTATTGTCGAACGAAAAGTAGGACACGAAGCTAATGATATTAAAATGTGGACAAATGCATACAAACAAATCAGAGATGAAACAAACCCTATCAGAGATGAGATAGAGAAGTTAGTTCAAAGTCGGCTTCACTACGATCAGGTTGAATAAAAAGCTCATTTCCAACATTTCAATCCAGATATTTCCCTAACGCTTACCCCTGATTCATGTCATTCCGCATTGAATTGGGACTCACTTTTCCTGCCGGGAAGTTGTTGAAGGGCCCGGCTTCGTCGAAGGACTACGCCGAGGTCTTCGCTACGCTTCGAGAAATAAAAGGGGCCGTTCTGGTTTTAGGGGGAATGAAGACAGCGGACCCCGCTTCGCTCAAGGAGCTACGCAGGGCAGGCAGACGACGGAAGACGGAGGGGAGAAGACAGAGGACGGAAGACAGTTTCCATTTTTGATTGATGATTGCTGATTGCTGATTTCAACTACGGTGTTAATCTGTGTTAATCCGCATCAAAAAATTCTTCGTGTGCTTTGCGTGCTCTGTGGCAAAAACATCCGTAACTTCACTGTCTACAAAGGTTTACGAATCTGTGTAATCCGTGGTTAAAATTTGTTAGATAATTATTGAACTTTTGAGTTGAATTTGGTATAATAGCGACCTGTCGGGCCGCACTGGCCCAGCAAGGCCGCCTCAAAAGGCAGCAGCGGAGTTCCGCAAAGGTAGCAGCCCAAGAGAGGGCAAGCATTTCGCACAGATGTGCAAGCAGCAGCCCAGCAGGGCGAGGGGATGACGGTATCTGAAAAATCCCAATACCGAAATCCCAAATGACAAACAAATTCCAAATAAAAAGGTGCCAATCCGCCAAACCAACGGCGGACAAGTGTTCTAAACACGCAGCGGCGTCTGTTTGGGATTTGGAATTTTTGTTCGTTGTGATTTGTTTGAAATTTTGGATTTGGGATTTCCGAATAGGTCCCCTGCTGCTAACCAAGAAAGCAGACACTCGGGGACAGGAAGGCGGATGAGGAATGTGTATGAAAGTCAATTTAACAATTGGGATTCCGAGCTGGTTGGACAGGATTTGTGCGTGGCCGGCGATGATTTATCGGCGGTGGAAGTATGGTTATTCGTATCGGCGGATTTATTTGGACGAAGGGCTGTGGACGATTTTGGACGCAAAAGACTACTACCGTTTTGGTTACTTCAAATGGTGCATCGGCGGAGACAAGGATAAATTCTATGCCATCAGGGGCCAAAGAATCGGTCCTGCTGATTTGAAAATTGTGCGGCTGCACAGATTGATTATGGATGCCCCTAAAGGTCTTCTGGTTGACCACCAAAACGGCGATTCTCTCGATAACAGGAGGTCCAATCTGCGATTGGCGACGCGCTCACAAAACCAGTATAACAAGCGAAAAAGGAAAAATACCACGTCACGGTTCAGGGGGGTCTATTTTCAGAAAGACCACCGGAAGTGGGCGGCTTATATCGTCGAGGCGGGGAAAAAAATATTTCTCGGTTACTTCGACTCTGAAATCGAAGCAGCGAGAGTTTACGATGGGGCCGCAAGGAAGTATCGCGGAGAGTTTGCCTGCCCGAATTTTCCAAATCCAACCCCGTGAGATTATAAATCAAAACACTATTTTTCCTCTCCGGCGTTTTATCGCACGGGGTTAACCCCGCCACACTTATGAAATAAAAAAAGCGGATAGCGTGTGGCGTTTGGCTATACGCTCTACGCTATCCGCTAAAACCTGTCAATTTTACTGTGGTGCCGGGGCCGTTTCAACCTCACGTGGCACAGCGAGCGGCCTGCTTAATATCGGCTCCTTGCCGGCCGGATACACTATCTTCGCCTCCGCCTTCAGTTTATCTATATACTGCTTGTACAGCCGGCCTTTCTTCATCTGCTCTGACATCTTGACAATATCCGGCTTGGCCTTCTCGAACGGCGTCAGCCCCGCCTCTTTGCGGTCGGTTACCTTGATTATGTGGTAGCCAAACTGCGTCTCTACTACGTCGCTTACCTGCCCCGGCTGCATCGCAAATGCGGCGTCGGCAAACTCTTTGACCATTGTGCCTCTCTCGAAAAATCCCAGGTCACCGCCCTTGGCCTTCGACGGACAATCCGAACTCTCCTTCGCAAGCGTCGCAAAATCGCCGCCTTCCTTAACCTGCTTGAGCAGCTTCTCGGCCTTCTCTTTGGCCGCTGCCTTTTCTTCCGGCGTAGCCGACGGTGCAACCTTTATCAATATATGGCTGGCCGCAACCTCCTCGGGAGTATTGAAGTCCGCCTTGTTTTCCTCGTAAAAGGCAAGCGCCTCGGCATCATTGACCTCCACCGCTCCAACCTGCTGGTCCATAAACTTTTCATAAGCCATCCCCTGCTTCATTTGCTGCTTGAATTGCTCGAAGTCCTGTCCCTGCATCTGCAACAGCGATTTGAAGGCGTCCATCGACATACCCTGCTGGGCGGTGATTTCGCTAATCCTGTCATTGATGTCGTTGTCTGTGATGGTGATATCGGCTTTCTTTACCTGCTCATCAAGCAGCCGCTCGACAATCATCCCTTCAAGTACCTGGCCCCTGATGCGTTTCTTGTACTGCTCGGCTACATTAGGGTCCATCTGCCTGGCTATTCTGTCTAAACGCGGCTTTACCCGTGCATCAACTTCAGCTTCCATAATATCACTGCCGTTGACGGTGATTGCTATGTCGCTGCCTTCGCTCGCTTCAGCGGGTATCGCCGTAGCCGCAGCGGCGGGTTTTTCCGGCGCGACGGGACTCGGCTCAACGGCGGGCGCAACTGCCTCCTCGGCCTTCGTCGCAGCAGGGGCCGCCTTCGCGTCCTCGGCTGCTGCATTTGCATCCTTGACGGCCATCTTGGCTTCCTTCATGGGCTTGCCGAACGCAAAAACCATCCCAGCCAGTGCGCAGACCACCAGCAAAACTATTTTCGGGCTGACTCTCATAAGATATCCTTTCGTGGAATATAAAGTTAAACAAGCAATTCAGTTTAGTTACAGAGGAGGCAATCTCACATAAAAACAGCCAAAAGTCAATAGCTTATTTGACAATCCTGCCGATT
>CAYUIL010000038.1:7374-13406 GCA_964444715.1 uncultured Pirellulales bacterium
TTTATGTATCCGGACGCCTGAACCTTTAACCCAAACTGCCGCCCACCGGCGTATATATAAGTTGTTGCAAATCTTGACTTGTGGGGTGGGTTCAGGTAAACTGCTGCCTTGTCCGCCGAAGGCGAGACCTCGCCAAAGGCGGGTTGTCTTACCCTTGTGATTTACATAGAATTAAGCAGTGTTAATCCGTGTCTGATTATCACTGTGTTTGTCAGTGGCTTATATGGATAAAAAGGAAAACTGCGGCCTGTTCGGCATATTCGGCGACCCAGAAGCCGTGCGGAAAACCTACTTCGGACTATACAGTTTGCAGCACCGCGGCCAGGAGTCCGCTGGCATCGCATCCAGCAACGGCGAAACCATTGCGGTCTACGCCGCTATGGGCACCGTCCAGCGTGTCTTCCGCGTTGGCTCAGACGTGCTCGAAAAGCTCGCCAACCCCGTCGCAATAGGCCACGTCCGCTATTCAACCACCGGCTCGTCAAAGCTGGTCAACAGCCAGCCGTTCTTCGTCGAATACTCGCGCGGACAATGCGCAATCGCTCACAACGGCAACCTCATAAACGCAGGGCTGCTCCACGACGAATATGAGGCCTACGGCAGCATTTTCAAATCCACCACCGATACCGAAATTATCGCGCACCTCCTCGCCAAGCCCACTCACGTCGCAAAACCCGACCCACTCGGCCACGTCCTCAACCATTTACAGGGGGCATATTGCCTGCTGTTCCTTTTCCCGGACCGCATTGAAGCCGCACGCGACCCTTACGGCATTCGGCCTCTCTGCATAGGCCAAACCAGCGCCGGTGCTTATGTCGTCGCAAGCGAAACCTGCGCCCTTGACGCCATAGATGCAAAATTCGTCCGCGAAGTCGAGCCGGGTGAAATCGTTACGCTCGACAAACGCGGAATATCCAGCCGATTCTTCGTCCAACCCGGCACAATCAAGCCGGCCCACTGCCTCTTCGAGCATATTTATTTCGCCAAGCAGAACAGCACCATATTCGGTGAAAACGTCCACGAATTCAGAAAAAAACTCGGGCGACGGCTCGCCATTGAGCACCCCGTCGAAGCCGACGTCGTCGTCCCAATCCCCGACTCCGGCACATCCGCCGCCATCGGTTTTGCCGAGCAGTCCGGCATCCCCTTCGATATGGGGATGATTCGAAGCCATTACATAGGCAGGACATTCATCTCGCCCGACCAGAAAATGCGCGAAGTGGACGTCAAAATCAAGCTGGCGCCCATCAGGGAAGTCGTAAACGGCAAACGCATCGTCGTCGTTGACGATTCCATCGTTCGGGGCACTACTACCAAGGGCAAAATCAAGGCGTTTCGTGACGCCGGGGCAAAGGAGATTCATATGCGGGTCAGTTGCCCCCCGATTCGCTTCCCCTGCTTCTACGGCGTCGATTTCCCCACCAAAGAAGAGCTTATCGCCAACAACAGAACCTTAGAACAAATCCGCGATTTCCTCAGCGTCGAAACCCTCGGCTATATGTCTCTCGATGGATTGCTTTCCTGCGCCGCCCTTCCCCCCGACCACTATTGCACCGCCTGCTGGATAGGAAAATACCGGATACCCGTTGACACCGCCGTCGCAAAATTTGCCCTCGAACATTACCAGTTGAGAATGTTCGAAAATGCACAGTAGGGGTAGCACTTTGAAATCCGAAGCACCAAATCCGAAATTTCAAACAAATGCCAAATTTCAAACACCAAATCCAAAACAAATTATAATGACCAAAACTCAAAAACCAAACGGGCTGTTTGGCGTGTTTGGCAATTTGGATTTGGGGCTTATTTGGGATTTAGGATTTGCGATTTGGTGCTTGTTTGTCATTTGGGATTTCGATATTGGGATTTTGAAACTGAAACAGGAATCAAATCCTTAGTAAGTAATAAGCTTGTATGGCTAAATTTCTTACATACGCTAACTCCGGCGTTAATATCGACGCCAGCGACAGGATGGAAGACCTGATTTATCCGCATGTCGCCAGCACATTCAATCCGCGGGTGATGGAGCTAAAAGGCGGCTTCGCGGGACTCTTCCGCCTTGATTACGATGAGCGCCTCTTCAAGAGAAACTATAAAAGCCCGGTTTTAGTCGCCTGCACAGACGGCGTAGGCAGCAAAGTGATGCTTGCTTCAGCGATGAACCACTTCGATACCGTCGGTATCGACCTCGTCGCGATGAACGTCAACGATATGTTAGTGCTGGGTGCGGAGCCATTGTTTTTTCTGGATTATATCGCAGTCAATAAGCTCGACCCGCACGTCGTTGCGGAAATGGTCAAAGGCGTCGCCAAGGGCTGTCGAATCGCGGATTGCGCGCTGATAGGCGGCGAGACGGCTGAGATGCCCGATACGTATAAACAAGACGATTTCGATATGGCGGGTTTCGCCGTTGGCGTCGTCGAAAGACGAAAAATAATCTCCGGCGCCAAATACGTCCGCAAGGGCGACGTCATTTTAGGCCTTGCTTCGTCCGGCCTGCACAGTAATGGCTACGCCCTTGCCCGCAATATATGCTTTAAGGTCAATAATTTTCAGCCGGCGGATAATATCCCTGAGCTTGACGGCCGGATATTAGGCGACGTTTTGCTTGAGCCGACAAAGATTTACGTCAGGCCCATTATCAAACTGCTGTCGCAATACAAGGTCAAAAAGGTCATTCACGGTATGGCCCATATCACGGGTGCGGGCCTGCCCGGCAATATCTCGCGTGTGCTGCCTCGCAACTGTGACGCCGTCTTGAAAAAATCAAGCTGGCCCCTTTTGCCTATTTTCAAATTCCTTGCAGATAAAGGCCCGGTTGAAGAGGAGGAGATGTTCCGCGTTTTCAATATGGGCATTGGCTTCTGTTTAGTTGTTGCGGAGGATTTCGCCGACTCGATTGCATCTAAACTCGCCTCCTATGGCGAGAAGGTCTTCAAAATTGGCCGAATAACGTCGGGGGCAGGGAACGTGGTTATTAAAGAATAGCGAACTGCGTAACCACAAAGACCCCGAGACACGAAGATTTTTTGACACGGATTAACACCCCGCTTCGCTCGTTGAGCTACGCAGGGCAGGCGGATTAACCCGCCCGATGGCGAGGTCTCGCCAAAGGCGGACACTGCCTTTTTAATAAAAAAATATAACTTTGTGCCTTCGTTTCTTAGTGGCGGGAATTTCCTTGACAAACAGGACGGCAATTGGTTATAAAGCGTATAATAATAATTTGTGAGGGAGATAGCTATCGCGTCAGATTGCGATTGCAAATAAGAAGACAGAGGTGATTTAAGTTGGATTTCGAAACCGGCAGAGTTAACAGTGTCGTTTTGTTGCTGCTTGTCTTGTTTACCGTTGCGTCTATCTGGCTTACCATTTACCTCGGCAACCGTTTCCCGGGAAAGCGATGGCTTGGCATTTTATTAAGCATAATATTTGCTCCGTGGGGCCAGATATACCTCGAAGGGGCAACCAGATACATAGTAGCGTTGGTCCTCATAACTATGTTCTCGAAAGTCGCCTTGGACAGTTATCTTTTGACGCTTATATGTTCCCCTGTAATGATGTGGGTTCGCTTCAACAAACAATATAAAACAAAAGTGCCTGACCAGAAAAAAGAAGAGGCGATAATTCCTTTTGACAAACAAGAAACCCCGCCATAAATAGCAGGGCTAAATATGAATAAGGAAGAAACGAATTTAATTTTATAAAATTTCATTATGGCGAAGACGATAGCGTATATGGTTACGTGGACAACCTACGGAACCCGGCTTCAGGGGGACAAACGGAAATACGTAAAAGACGGACAAATATTGCTTCCAAATGAAGAACTTGCGGAGGCAAATGCGCAATCGCTGACAAAAGACCCCGTGCGATTCGACAGGGGACAACGCCGAATCGTTGGAGACGCAATTCGCCAAAAAGCGGTGCAATTCAATCAGCAGATATATGCCCTGGCGGTTCGTTCAAATCACGTTCATCTTTTAGTAAAGTACATCCCGAAACCAATCGAACTTGTGGTTCAACATTATAAAAGTTGCGCCTTTATGGCGTTACGCAAAATCGGGATTGCCGGACAAATATGGACGAAAGGTTTTAACAAGCGATATTGTTTCAATGAAGCAACATTGCAGAAGAAAATCGAGTATGTAAATAAGCGTCTTCATAATAATATTTAGCCCTGCTACTTGTGGCAGGGTTCAATCCAAGGCCCCAAGCGGAAATTCCGTTATTCGATTTTGCGAGCGACAACCAACCAGTCCCAGGGGTAAGGATGTTTCATCCAGCGGGGGGGAGAGTCGAACTCGGTATTCCAGTTGTACTCGATTTTGAGGATTTCCTCGATACGCAAGCCCCTGCGTTCCAATAGTGCGACAAGCTCTTCTTTTAGATAATGCTTTGTAGGGACGTTGTCGATGGGGACAATACCCTGACGCAGATGATAGTGACCGTTTTTTTCAAAGCCGGCACGGACGGCCGATGCGGGACTGAAGCCGGTGCGCAGATTCATCTGTATCAGGCGAAAATCGGTCAGCATAGCCGACTCGAGCGATGGGACAACGAGGACCAGATGCCCGTTTTTGATGATGTGGCCTGCTAAACCATCGAGTATTCGCAGGCGGACGGCGAGCGAAGGCATAATGAGTGTGTTTACGCTCAGGATAAAATGGGTATCGGCGAGTCGCAGGTCGGCGGCCGCGAGGTCGGCTGTAATATATTCGACGTTGGTCAGGTGCGAGCAATTCGTTTTGGCTTTGGCGATTAAGGCGCGTGAGATGTCTATGGCGAATACTTTCTGGAAACTCTCGGAAAGACACGGGAGAAAGTGTCCTGTGCCGCAGCCGTAATCGCCTGCGATTTTTTCAGAGGCGCCGAGTTTGCGAATTTGCTCCAGGACCAGGTGTTCGCGGTCGTTGTGCAGCACGCTGAAGATTTCGTCTTCGTAGCAGCACGACATATTATTCCAGTATTCGCGTTTCATTTCACACCGCGTAACGTTAAAAGGCGGCAGCCGCAGGAGAAATTTTCCGTCTTCTTATGTTATCGGCGATTGATTCAACATTTTATTTGATATTCGAAGGACAATTTTCATTGATGTAATCCTCTCGCGGAAAATTGAGGCGGGCAAACTCGCCATGATATTTAATGGCAGCCCTGTCATAGGCGCGAGCGGCGTCTATTTCGTCGGCATGCCTTCAGCTTCTCCGCACGGCCTTCGGCCTCGCAATGACAAAAAGCTGGGTCCCCTGTTCGAAGCCAAAGAAGCATTCCTCGGGGATCTCCGCTGCGCTACGAGAGGACGGATGACGAAATACGAAATGCAAAGCTGACTGGGCCCGGTAGGGATCGAACCTACGACCAATGGATTATGAGTCCACCGCTCTGCCGCTGAGCTACGAGCCCGGCATATCTACACAATCTTATATACTTAACAGCCCCCTTTTGCAAGATGTTTCAGGTCTTCCCGATTTGAATGTTGTGTGTTCGAGTCCCATTGCTCACTTCTTCTTTTTATGTTAAGGACTTCAAAGAATTTTAGCAAGCGACGCCTGACATATCGTGATACCGCAACATATCGCGGCGTGAATTACTATGCCGCATTTTTACTGTTTAGTTAAATCCTATATCTATAGTCTGTCTGGCATCTTCCGGAAATCCCAGTCGAACTTTACACCATACTGCTTATTAGTTCGAAAGTGCTTCTTGGATCTCGACACAATGTGATTGAAAAAACTGGCATAAAAATGGGATTCATTGTAAAATCACAGTACGCTCTTTAGAAGAAAGGGGTACAAATGGACAAGTACGTATGTATACATGGGCATTTTTATCAGCCGCCACGGGAAAACCCCTGGCTGGAAGACGTGGAACTACAAGACTTGGCTTATCCTTTCCATGACTGGAACAGGAGAATCACCGAGGAATGCTACAGACAGAATGGGGCGTCAAGAATACTTGGCTCGGACAAAAAAATCATCGATATAGTCAATAACTATTCAAGCATCAGCTTTAATTTTGGGCCCACTTTACTACACTGG
>CAYUIL010000039.1:0-12531 GCA_964444715.1 uncultured Pirellulales bacterium
GAGATGGACTACTGTGACTGGAGTTCAGACGTGTGCTCTTCCGATCTCCAAAAAAATCGAAGCAGTGAAGCTGGCTGGCTCAAGGGGTGAGCCGAAAAAACCGGTAATCGGCGTTTTTGCGACGAGCGACCCGCGGGTGGATGAGGCGAGCCGAACGCGCTGCCGCAACATCGTAAAAATGGCGGCCGATACCATAAGCGGCGCAGTTGTTCTGCCGGATAAAACGCCCGTGCCGGTCGTTTACTCGACGACGCTGGTCGATGGCGAAAAACAGGCCGACATCGTCGCCGAGCAATTCCGCAAGGCGGGCGTGGACATCCTCGTTCTCGTGCCCGATACCTGGGCGTTCCCGCAGTTGACCACGATTTCGCTTTTACAGCAGTTCCCTGCCAATACGCCGATAAATATCACCTGCGGCAACAGCGGGCCTAAACCCGGCGTCGTTTACGCGCACGCGCTGAACGGCGCAATCAGCCAGTACGGACGCCTCTGCACGCTCAACGTCGGCAACTGGCCGGACACAGGGGCCAACCCCAAAATGACCCCGGAGACCGCCAGATGGCTAATCGACTGGTGCTACGCGGCGGTTACAGCGGTAGGATTGCGCGCCAGGCGGGTCGTGATTTTAGGACACGACTCAATGGGAATGGAAACCGCTCTTGCGCACGTAATACCAACGAGGAATACCTTTGGCGTTGAGATTACACGGCTGGATATGAAGCTTCTGGCGGATATGCTCCGCAAGGAGGCATACGACAAAAAAGAATTGAAGGCATTGAGGGGATGGGTAAATCGATACGTCGGCGACCGGCTTGAGCTGCGGGATGAGGCAGACAGCAACCGTTTCAATATGAGTTTGGCGATGTATTTGATTGTCCGCGATATTATGGCGGAACTGAACGCCGTCGGCGGCGGATTTATGAGCCAGCTCGAATGGGGCAGCGACAGACGCGGAATACCGCTACCTGTCGCGGACGGAATGGAATCGCTTTTCAACAGCACCTTTGACCATAATGGCCGAAAGGCCCCCTTACCCTATGCGACCGAGGCCGATGTGCAGGGACTTTTGACGATGCTGTTTATGACATATCTTTCCGGCGGCAATCCCCCGCTGTTCATGGACTTCAGAAAGGTCTGGGAGGCCTGGGAGATTAAAGAATTAGCCAGGAAAATCGGTTTGAAAAACTTAGACAAAAAAGCGGACTGGTTCAACAAAGGTCTTGTCGATGGGGACAATTCAGGAAGTGCGGCCTTTGACTGGGCGGCAAAACCCGGCGCATCGGTAAAGGACATTATGAACGGCGTCGGTATGCCTTTGGCGGACGAATTCTACTTCCCCGGCGGCGGCAACTCCGTAACGTTTATGACGCCCGCTGGAATTGAAGGCATCGCCGGTCGAATGGCTTACTGCAGCACAGGCGGGTTATTCAGCTTGATTTGGGACCAGGCGCACACGACGGAAGTGCCTGCCGAGCTTGCAAAGGCGATGTGCAATCTGACGACGCCGACCTGGCCGCATACGTTTGTCGTGCCGAAATACGCCAGTATGGTCGAATACAAGCAGTATCCCCCTGCCAACCATTTTCATATGACCTGGAACCTGCCTGTAGCTCGATTGCAATACTGGATGGATTTGACCGACGTTTCAAGTGTTACCCCCTGGGCCGCCAGGCCGAAATTTATCGAGGGCATCGACCGGCCGAAGCCTTTAGTTTATCTGCTTAATGGCAGCAAAAACGCGTAACGACAGATGGCCACCAAGCGTTAACTGCTTGCCCGTTTCAATTGCAGGGTGAGGCGATTTGTTTCGACGCCAACGGCGCCGGCTACTTCACAACCAGCGAGCACGTCCACCAGCCGATATATTACTTCCCGCGAAATCAGCAAAACGGGAATTAGGCGGCCAGCGAGGAAGCATCTTCGAGCAGAGTTTTCACGAGGTCCAGGAACTGGGCGGCATAATCGCCGTTGGCGACCTTATGGTCCACGGACAGCGTCATACTCATCAGCTTGCGGTCGCCTTTGTTTGGCACTGTGGTGTCGGTGATTCGGCCTATGCCGAGGATGCTGCACTGGCCGGGGATGACTACCGGAATAAAGGACTCTACGCCGAAGGCGCCGAGGTTGCTGACGGTAATACAGGCGCCTTCGAGGTCGGTGAGCAGTAATTTTTCATTCTGGGCTTTTTCGGCAAGGGCTTTGGTGGCCGCGGCGATTTGTTTTAGGTCCATTTTGTGGGCGTCTTTTATCACCGGGACGATAAGGCCATTGGGGGTCGAGACGGCCAGGCCGATATTAATGGTGTCGGCAAGTTTTATGACGTTGCCGACGAGCTGGCCCGTCATAATCAGGAATTTCTGCAGGGCGATTGCGACCGCTCTAATAATAAAATCGTTGTAGGAGATTTTGGCTTGGCCGGTTTCATTCAATTTTGAACGCAGTTCAACGAGGTCAGTGACATCGGCCCTTATGGACAGATAGAAACAGGGGATTTCTCTTTTCGATTCGACCATTCTTTCAGCGGTCAGCCGCTGCTTTTTCGTGAGTGGTAAAGTTTGACCGAGTTTGGCTTCTGCCGTGGTTACAGGGGGCGTCGCCATTTTTGTCGAGGGGGCTTTTTTGACGTCGTCTTCGGTGATTTTGCCGGCCGGGCCTGTGCCGGTAACTTTTGCCAAATCGACCCCTAGCTCTTCGGCGAGTTTTTTAGCCCTCGGCGAGGCCATTACCTTTGTGGATGGTTCTGATTTCACCGCAGAGTTCGCTGAGACCGCAGAGAATATATTATCTTGTTTTTTCTCTGCGTGCTCTGCGGTCTCCGCGGTTAAAGCACCAGGAAAACTTAGCGGGACTTCTTCATCTTTATCGCCGAGGAGCAGCAGCGGCGCACCGACGGGCAGCGTCTGACCTACTTCAACGAGGATATGCTTTACGAAGCCGTCGGCGGGCGATTCCATCTCCAGCGTTGCCTTGTCGGTCTCTATCTCGAAAATAATGTCGCCTCGCTTGACCTCGCCGCCTGCTTTAATCAGGCAGTTAACGATTGTCCCTTCTTCCATTGTCTGGCCAAGCTTGGGTAATCTTACTTCTTTTGCCATTTATTGAACTCCATGCCGTGTATCGGTTATATCAGTGCCTTGACTGCTTCGACTATTTTTTCGGCGCTGGGGATACTTGCGTTTTCCAACGGCTCGCTCATCGGCGGGGGTGCATCGGCGGCGGCCAGATTTACCGGCGCCGCGTCGAGGTAATCGAAGCCGTGGGTGCCGTCGCTGAACTTGTAGTCCATAAACTGACCCGTTATTTCTCTACCTGCGCCGCAGGAGCCGAAGCCCTCGCTGACGGTGATGAGTCGGCCTGTTTTGCGAACCGACTCGGCCACCGTTTTTATGTCCATCGGCTTCAGCGTTCGCAGGTCTATTACTTCGGCGTCGATGCCGTATTGTGTTGCGAGGATTTTGGCCGCCTGCAGCGACAGCATCACCATCCTGCTGTAAGAGACGATTGTTGCGTCTTTGCCGGGTCTTTTTACGTCGGCGACGCCGAGCGGGATAATGTAATCGCCCTGAGGCACGCAACCGAGTTGGCCGTAGGTCGCTTTATGCTCGATAAAGACCACGAGGTTATCGCTGCGAATGGCGGCCTTGAGCAATCCCTTCGCGTCGTAAGGTGTTGAGGGCATTACGACATATAATCCCGGCGGGTGCATAAGCCAGGCCTCGAGCGACTCAGAGTGGTGTGCGGCGATACATCTGCCGACGCCGCCTTCAGTGCGCAGGACCATCGGTACCTTTGCTTTGCCGCCGAACATATAGCGGTTATAGGCGCCGACGTGAACGAGCTGGTCCATCGCTATTGTAACAAAATCGACATACATAATTTCAGCCACCGGCCGCATACCCCGAAGGGCCACCCCGACCGCGGCACCAGCGATAGCCGCCTCGGATATTGCGGTATCAATGACTCTCTCGGTGCCGAATTCGGCCATGAGCCCCCGTGTTGCCTGGTATGCCCCGCCGTAAAGGCCGACGTCTTCACCCATTACTATAATGTTTTGGTCGCGTTTAAGCTCATCAGCCTGAGCAGCGGAGACCGCCTGTGCAATGGTCATAATGTCCATATCAAATTGAGATTTAATCCGGCCCTTTGCCTGTTCGGCTGCTTCCTTTTTCGTTTTCGCTGTGGATGAAGCAAGAGCGGCCTGGAAGGCGGCGGTCGCTTCGGTCACCTTTGCACTAAGTGCCCTGTCTGATTCGATAAGCTCAGCCGGATAAGCCTCCTCGACATACACATCTTTGGTCAAATCCGCAGTATTGGGCCAGGGGCTGTCCAAGCCGAACTTTGTGGCTGTTTCAATCGTAGCAAAGGCCTTATCTTTGACCTGGTCCAATTGCTCTGTTGTGGAGAGCTTCTCGGTAAGCAGCTTTTCTCTGAGGACGTTAATGGGGTCTCGCTGGTGCCAGGCCTTTTCTTCAGCCTTGGTTCGATATGCGCGTGGGTCGCTCCGGCTGTGGCCGTACCAGCGATAGGTCTTGGCCTCGATTATTGTCATCCGGTTATCTTTTCGCGCCCTTTCCACAGCCTTGCGGACCGCGAGAAACACGGCCACCGCATCCTGGCCGTCCATAATCATAGCCGGCACATCATAAGCAGCGGCCCTTTGAGCAATGTCCTCGATATTGCTGGCCCTGGTGGCACCTTCGATTTCACTGCCTGAGAACGGCACGCTCATTCCGTAAAGGTTATTTTCAATTATCGCCACCAGCGGCACGGCCAGTGTTGATGCCATATTCATTGATTCGTGAAAGCTGCCACAGTTTGTCGAGCCGTCCCCGAAGAATGAAAGCACAACTTTGCCGGTCTTTTTATATTTTTCCGCCAGAGCCGCACCGACAGCCGGTGCCTGATTGCCGCCGACGATGCCGGTTGACCCGAGATTGTGGCATTTATCGACATCGGCGATGTGCATTGAGCCGCCTCTGCCTTTGCAGTAGCCGGTCTCTTTGCCCATCAATTCAGCCATCATCCGGTTCCAGTGAGTCTGGCGGTCATCTTCGCTGTCGGCGTATTTGTTGCCGATGGCGCCGCAGTGGCCGTGGCCCCGGTGGGTCGAGCCGATTACGTCGCCGCGCTCAATCGCGGCGATGGCGCCGACGGCGACCGCTTCCTGGCCGGCGTAAAGATGCGATGCGCCCTTGATGATGTTCTGGCCGAGAAGGTCGTAAACCTTCTCCTCGAAAAAGCGAATCTCATAAATTGTCCTAAGCCAGTCGGTCGCGTCATCCAGAGTGATGAGCTTATCCTTTATGAGCTGCTTCAAACTCGGTATAGGTTTCTTTCTTGTATCCTCGATACAAAAATCCATACCCATAATTTTTCCCAATCGTAATAAAAATCTATCTGACCATTACCTGGCCGGAGTCGGCGACCAATGTTTGCCCGGTTATGGTGCGTGCCTTGTCTGAACACAAAAACACTATTGCGTCAGCGATATCCCGTCCTTTTATTTCGCGCTTCAGCGCGGTTTTGTTCACATAATAAGGAATGACCTCTTCGGGTTTTATGCCGTATTTTTTGGCGCATATTTTTATGTATGCCGGGTTCCAGATTTTCGACCCTTCAAATACGTTGCCCGGCGAGACACAGTTGACGCGGATTCCATATTCGCCAAGCTCCAGCGCCCAGCCGCGGGCCATAGCTAATTCGCCGGCTTTGGTGGTGGTGTAGGCGGTATTATTTTTGCTCGGCTCAAGACCGGATTTCGAACTCAGGTTTATAATGTTTCCGCCCATTCCCTGCTGAATCATTATTTTCGCGGCGGCTTTGGCCATAAGGAAATAACCCGTCAGGTTCACATCGAGAGCAAGCCGCCACCTGTCAGCCGGCATATCGACAAGTCCATAAGGCGGCGCTACACCTGCGGCGTTGACTAAAATGTCGAGGCCGCCCCATTGTCTCAGCAATGTCTCAAACGCATTATCGACGCTGGTCTCATTAGTAACGTCACACTGCACGACCATCGTCTGAGAATTTCGGATTTGCTCTGCGGTTTGTTCCGCTTCTTTTTTATCAATATCAACGAGTGCGACCATTGCGCCTGCTTTGGCAAGGCCGATAGCAATGCTTCTGCCCAGGCCGCTGCCTGCGCCCGTAACGACGGCTATCCGGCCCTGCAGCTCGTTGGCGCCCGTCAAACTTTTTTGATGCGGCGACACTTTGCCCTGGTTGACAAAATCCCGTTCGGCCTTGCTCAAGCCGACAATACCGCCCATGCGGGAGGCATTTGTCCTGACGACGAATGACCCCTCTACGATTTCCCGGACGGTAGCGGCATCTTTATATTCTCCGGCGACAAAAAGTCCCGCCCCTTTAACCAAGAACGCGATGGGTGGCTGTCCCCATTTTTTTATTCGCAAAGTCATCTGCTCTGTGATTTTCTTTGAGTCCGGCTTCTCAATCCACATAGCCGGGCCATTGGCATAAACCAGCTCACTGGCTGCGAAGGCCCCGCTCGAAAGCATCTTCTCGGCGTCTTTGCGACGACAAAATTCTGCAATCGGGCCGTCATAAAAATAGCTTATAGCGGCGTATTGGCCGGTCGCCTCGAAAAACGCCCTGCGAATCCGCAGCTTCGTATCAATGATAACTTTCTCATTTACCGGCCTGATTTTGCCTGCCTTCGGAAATTTCAATTTGCCGGCACATCGATTGATGACGGTGCGCACCAGCCGCAGGGCGGCTTCGGGGGTATTGGCGGAAACAAACAGGCTGTGCTTTTGAAGGAAGAAAACCGATGGTCTTTTTCTGAATCGGGATTGATAATCATTGGCTAATTTCACGACTTTGTTTGCGAGCATAACACCCGATTCGGTATAGGGCACCCAAATCGCCGCAAAACCGGCGTCTTTGAACAGTTTTTCAATCTCCGCCTGGCCGTTTCTGGCGCAGGCGAAAGACAATACCGCGACCGGATGCAGATGAATCACACACTTGCCGAGAATTGCGTGCAGGGGCGTTTCCACCGATGGCCGGATGTCGCCGGCAATTTTATCATCGCAGGCAAGAAGCAATCGGTTCACAATCTCCGGCTCACGCGTTTGGGCGGGGAGTTTGGCAAGTTGTTTGTCTTTGACGATTTCGATGACCTTATCAAGGCGCAATCGTCGCCAGCCGGTGCTTTCGTTCATATTCTTTAAGGCCGTGCCACTTGCCTTGATGAAGATATGTTTGCCTGCGCAGCATCCCTTACGGGAGTCGTCGGTCTTGACGGAGGTATTGCCGCCGCCTCCCTGAACGAGTGCAGGGTCTTTTCCTGTCGCGTTCGATATTCTTATCAGGTCCCTCAGGGCCTTATCCATTCGCTGAATATCCTTATTTAGCCGGTTTGGTTAAAAGACCGACAAATCAGGCAATTCCAGAACCGGACAACAATACCAGATTTCTTTGTTTTCTCAAGGTCTGATTTTGGCCAGAATCTGGCCTGGTTTTGACCTCTCATTGAAGCCCGTCAGCGTTTCCTCGCTGCTTGGTTCTAAAAGTTCGCCGACTGTCCGGAAGAACGCATTTTTTCCCTCAACATTGGCTAAATTCTCTTTTGCCCATTGGCTGGTATAACCCAACCCGCAATGCCGTTGAAGGACCGAATGCGCGTAGACGATATATGCCCCCTTCAAAAATAAAGGCACAAACTCCGCCAGCTCCGCTGTCTTAAAATTATCGGCGAATTTCTGGCCGGGACTATTCATCTCCGTCCCGCAGACGATAGGCATACCTCTACTATCCGCAAGTTCAAGGGCGCGTTTGAGATTTTTAAACTTCTCATCCGACTTGCCTAAGCCGGGCGTGTAGTTGCGGTCGGGAATCACGTTGAAGGCAACGGCTCCGCTTTTAGTCGCAACCGAGACAAGCTCCTCAAGCTGCTGCTCACCAGCGCTTGTCCCGTCGAGCCAGGTCATCGTCGGCATAGCGCCTGCGGCGAGGGAGAACCTGTCCATATCCTTCATTTCGGGGAACGCCCCCTTATCCGGCTGGACGTAACCAATGCCACCCCGCTTCATCGTCTTATTGCGAAGTGCATTCAAAAACTCACGTTCCTCCGGCAACTCAAGAGCCGACGCATCCATCCCTAATTTCTCGCTCCAGAACTTTGCCAGCAACGCATCATCCCTGAATATCGCTTTTGCCTTGCGCGCGTATGCAAGACAAATATGCCGTTCAGTAGCGTTGCCGGAAGGGGTGAGCGGCAGGACGTCCTTATCATAATCCAGCTCCACCGGGGATAGGTATTTGTTCACCCGCTCGGTCAACTCGATATTTCGCTGCTGGGCCGTTTTTTGCAGACCCATCTGGAACTTTTTCAATTCCGGCCTGAGATTAGCCGACGGGAAACCCATCCCCATATGATATGAAATTCCCGGCTCTCCCGGCGAATTGATAACACGACTGCCAAACTGCGGGACATACACCCGCGTCTCTATTCCTCCACAACCCTTCAAGCCGAGCATCTTCGCGGCTTCAAGAAACTCCTCAAGACCATCGAGGACATCGAAGTCCACCACGCCCGCGACAATCAATCCTTGTTTTTTGGCAAGCCAGGCAAAGCTGGAAGGGGAGTAACCATAAGAGTTGTAAGAGAAGAACGTGTGACAGTGCAGATTGACGTCCGTCCCCGGTCGCGGCAGCTCTATTTCGCCGCGGCTGACCATCCGGCAGAGTTGTTCGAGCGCCTCCCTCCTTTGGCGGGGGTTGAAACTATCCAGCCGTTGCTCGAGTTGCTCAATGGTTAACATTCAACTCCACCAACCTTCCCCGGCTGATTGTTCAATTCGAGTGGTATCGTTCGAGGAGTTTCTGCTCGGCCTGGGTGGTCCAGAGGCCGTTGTTAAGGCAAGCCGCAACATCAGGCGTCTTGTTAGCAAGTCCGGCATACTTCTCTAATGTTTTTTCCACAGTGTCGAGTCCTTGGGCTGGTATTTCTTCAGAGCAAAAGAGTTTCTCACCAGTTCTCTGCCTTCAGCAATGCTCTTTATCTGCCCCGTGGCCCTGGCCTGCATTAAGATATTGCCGATAGCCGTCGCCTCGACAGGCCCGGTTATCACTTCCTTTCCGATTGCGTTGGCCGTAAACTGGTTCAACAATTCATTTTGCGAGCCGCCCCCGACTATATGCAGGCAGTCAATCGGACTTTCGATGAGTTCTTCCAGTCGCTCTATCTCCTCACGGTATTTCAGCGCAAGGCACTCCAGCAGAACCCTCACCATTTGGCCCTTGTCTTTGATTTGCTGTTGCCCGCTTTGCGCCAGGTGCTCATTTATCCGCCCCGGCATATCGCCCGGGGCGAGGAATTCGCCTGTATCGACGTTCACGGTCGCCGCGAACGGCCTGGCCTTTTCCGCCATCGCTGTTAGCTGCGCGTAAGACAAGTCCTCTCCATCTTTTTGCCACTGTCTTCGGCACTCCTGAACCAGCCACAGGCCCATCAAATTCTTCAATAGTCGAATCGTCCCCTCGACTCCGCCCTCATTGGTGAACTGGTGTGCAAACGTCTTGTCGTTGATGATTGCCTTCGGCGTCTCAACCCCCATTAAGCTCCACGTTCCGCTCGATAGATACGCCCATTTGGTCTTCTCGTCCGCGGGCACTGCGGCAACCGCGCTGGCGGTATCGTGTGAGCCGACCGCGATAACAGGTATCTCGCCGCAGCCGATTTCGTTGGCAACTTTCTTTGTCAGTTTGCCAATCACCTTACCCGGCCCGATTACATCGGGCATAATCCCAATTGGCAGGTTCATCTTCTCAAAAATTGTCTGCGACCATTGGCCCGTTCTCATATCCATAAGCTGACTGGTGCTGGCAAGCGTGTACTCCGCGTATGGTTTGCCTGAAAGAAAATAAGAGACAAGGTCGGCGGTAAAGATTAGCTGTTTTGCCTTTGTCAGAATCGGCGAATTGGACAACCGCATCGAAAGAAGCTGATAAATGCTGTTCAACTGCATAAACTGTATGCCGGTAAGCTCGTAAATTTCTCTTTGCGGCATCAGCTCAAAGGCCTTGTCCATTATCCCGTTGGTGCGGCTGTCGCGGTAATGATACGGGTTTTCAATCAGCTTGCCCTTTTCATCCAGGAGGCCGAAATCAACGCCCCAGCTATCGACGCCGATACCGGCGACCTCGCCTCCTGCCTGTCCGGCCGCCTTGCCGATGCCGGTTTTGATTTCTGACAACAGGCGCTCAAAGTCCCACCGCAAACTCCCATCCTGCTCAACCGGCCCGTTGCTGAATCTGTGAACTTCCTCCAGCCACACCTTATCAGCCGAGACTGTGCCTAACATCACTCTGCCACTCTCGGCCCCCAAATCTACTGCGATATATTGTCTCTCATCGGCCAATTTACTCTCCTGTAGCTATTCTTTAAGCACAGCACACATATTTAAAGAAACTGTTTTATAATAAAACTGTCTTCTGCACGCAATCGAAAATTATATAAGCCCACCACATACTACCTGCCATCAAAGTATTTGACGCACCAAATTTGCTTGCTTTACATATAAGATATGAAGGACAAACACTTGTGAGTGGTCAATCGACGTCAGCAGAAATGGCACAGGTTAAGAAGTTTTGTTAGGAGATAGTTTCAAGCAGGTTCCTGAGGGTAGGAAACCTTGCGTCGCATATCGGTTCTTTGTTATAGGCTTGCCCGAGGATTGTCGGTATATCACAGTTTGCATAATCTTGCCTCATTTTGCTAAGTTCAGAAAATATCGTAAATTCATAACTATAATTAAGATAAGCACTTATGGGCGTTTTTGGTGAACCGCCCCATAACCCGGAGGTCGAAGGTTTGAAGCCTCCACATAAGCGTCGTAAACACTGTTCCCCCCACCTACGAGAGCCTCCCACATCCATGTGATAAACAAATTATAAGGGTAATAAATGAGGGGAATATCCCTACCCGTAACGTCCTTCCATCCGCAGTAAGTCGAATAATATGTAGAGGGAGGGTAATATATCCCCACAGCCTCGGCTGGCCTATCTTTCCAACAACAGGCAGTTCGTTTCAGCGGGTGGTATAGCGTTTGGAACATCTTTTGAACTTAACCTGCCAGGGCTGATTTATTCCTAATAACTGAACAGAAATAATACTACCTGATAATACTTAGTTTTCGGGTTTTGTCGCCGAAAGTAACTCTATGCCATCGGATATATAATCCGATTTTTCCTGAAAAAATTTTTTCAAAATGCGTTCTTGACCAGTTATTACGGCTGGATTTTCACTGTTCGGGGCTGGTCCACCCATGTTTGGAGACAAATTGGAGACAAAGCGACAAACCTCAAAGATTCGCCTTTCTTACGAGATATGAACCCTTTTCAAATATTCAAGCTGTCGGTGCTATGTCTGCACTCTAGTTGTTTTGATTTTATTATACCGGGAGAAAACTCTTATTGCTCACTATTAGTTTTTTACGAACGTGCCTAAAGCGATTGAATCGGCCATTCAGCGGGTCGTAGTATCTGGCACGATAGTCAACTTTTCAAAGAGCCAGCAACCACTTGGAGGTTCAATTACTCTTACCCCAATTCAGTTTCAATACCTCATCCGGCTTAACAAATTTAATGTCTCCATTGTTGAATAAGACGTAACCACCAATACGTCCTATTTCCTTGTAATTGTCGCTACTGAATGTTTCAGGCCCACCAAATTGGTTCCAGCCACCTTTTGTGCTGAAGAGCAATACTACATCACCGGGAGAATTGGGTTTGGCATTTGGATTAAATGCGAAATGGCACCACTGAATGATATACGAGTAATGATGTTGACCCTGTGAATCAACATCTTCTAGGAGGAGCTTCAACTTCACAGGGAAATTTGGCTCAGAACATGGGTCGTTTGTATCATAGAACATTGGATCGCCAGCCCATGAAGACACTAGATGTTCACTGCGAACTCCAGCATATTTAATAAGAAAATCGCACCACGTATTCGCAGAAGGATAGTGTCCGCCAAAGTCAGCGGCATACTGCTGAAAAGATCGCTGCAAACTTTTAATGTTGTTACGATATTTAATAAAATAAGCGTTCCGCTTTACATGAATTAACCATCCTATCAATGCGGCGATCAAAATTAAACATGCAATACTGATGAATACATCTGTTTTTGTCAATGGCCTTTTACTCATAAGATTATCTCCTTTTTATTCATATCATACGTGTTGCTATGTGTCCGATAAAAGGATATATTATAGACCTTTAGAAAAGTGAAATACCCTTATCGCCTTTTCTAATGCTTAGTCCCAATCCCATGGCCATGGACTAACATCACCCCAATGAAACTCCCATAAGTCCTCTGAAGTGGGGTTACTATTTGCAGTACAATTTCCGTATGAGTATCTGATTACTTCACCGTTGCTGAAATCAGTTACTCCCAGATAGCCCGCTTCAGCAAATGCGATGGCTTGCTCATAGATAGCAAGCTCTCCTCCTCTAAACATCTTCCAATTTCTTACATAAGATTTTGCTGTGCCCAAGTCATCACCA
>CAYUIL010000039.1:12541-13083 GCA_964444715.1 uncultured Pirellulales bacterium
AACTTCCCGTCCACCCTTTGACTCGCTTTTCATGAAGGTCACCTATGTCCCAACCAACAATGGGCCCTCCTATAAGATTTTTTACTCTATTGCATCGCATAGAACGCTCCACTTCTGTAGCTGGAGCGTCTTCATTTATTCTACCTATTAATTTTTTAAATTTCTCAGATATGTCTTCCCCGCAGGTTCCTTTTCTTCCTATACACGTTCGGCCGATGTCTAAAACACCAATCATAATCCGAAGGGACAACATTACTATCGCGATAGTAATGGCAATATTCATAATAGAGAACTCCCCACTTGGATCTATCCGGTTTACCGGATTATTATGAGCATACAAATACTTGTGTAAACTTTGCGGGTCCTGTGGAAAGCCAGCGAAGGGGTCAACTCGGTTGAATCGGCCAGTCAGCGGGTCGTACCAGCGTGCCCGCAGGTAATAGTGTTGAGCATCCGTATCAAACCATTCGCCGGTATATAACAGATTTGTCCCGACTGGTTCGGCTGGATTACCTCCCAACATTACACCATAAGCGTCATAG
>CAYUIL010000040.1:0-6267 GCA_964444715.1 uncultured Pirellulales bacterium
CTGGTCCCCCGCTCCCTGTTCCTTGTGCAGCCCTTTTCCCTCTGTCACACCCTGCGATATATCCGGGCTTTGCCGGCCTATCGAAACCAGAACCACGCAATTTTCGTAATGAAACCCAATCGCGGGGTCGTCGTAGCCGATGTCCTTAATCGTCTGGCGAACAACCGCGGGTATGTCGAGTATCGCCCTGGTCGTGACTTCGCCGGCCACAACCACCATATCGTTCTTGACCAGCGTCTCGCACGCCACCCTGCTCCTCACATCCTGCGCAAGACAGGCGTCCAGTATTGCGTCTGATATGCGGTCCGCCACCTTGTCCGGGTGTCCCGTCGTTACTGATTCGCTGGTGAAAAGGTACCTTTCCGTGTCGTGATGCTTCCTTCTTTCATTTGTCATCTGTGTTCGCCCCTTTGTCGCCTGTGTCAAGTTCCGCCCGGCCTACTGGCCGCCGCGGTCGTTAAGCGTCCAGTCGTATCCCATATACTCCACGGTATAGTTGGCTGTTTCAAGATAATTGACTTGGCTCTGGAAAATATACTTTGTCAAAAAATTGAGAACCGCACGCACCTCGGGTTCCTGCTGCTTGAATTTCAAATCTGTGCCGTATCTCGCAATGAAATCTCGGCCGTGCCAGGTCGGCTTCAATATCGAAGACAAATACACTTTCTGATTTTCACGGTCTATCCTGAACGCCTCCGAGCCCGCAAGGAACTTCTTTACTCGGTCGTCAAGCTGCGCCGAAAGATTCTCGCCGCAATACGCCTCGTTCCGCAAAGTCGGCCCCGAAAGCGAACCATAATAAATCGCAAAAAATACTCTCGGCTCGCCGAACCCCTCCTTGAAAAACCGCCGGTCTATCTCCTGCAGCGTAAACTCCTCGTCCTTTATGATAAACTTGTGCTGGTCCCATATCCCCTTTATGTGCCTGATGCTGTTGGGCGGCCAGAAAAGACGAAGAACCCTCGTTGACTCTATCGGATAATTGTCCAAAAGTATCTTGATAAACTCCAGATTATACCCGTTTATCCAGAATGCAATCCTGTCCTCCCTCGACCACGAATTATACTCGTTGGCATCCAGCGTCTTAAACCTGTCGAGCACTTCCACTAATTCCAGCTTCCTGCGCAAAAGTGTTCTGTAGTCCACCAGGCCTTCATTGTCCACATACCTGCTCAAAAACTCCGTGCACCTGCTGCACAGTTGTGCCGCCGATGCTTGCACAGATGGTGCGGGCTGCAATTCCGCCAAATTACTTTCAGCCGGCGCTGGCTCGGTCGCTGCTGTCTGTTGCGCATTTGGCTCACTTGGTGCCTTTTGCACGTTCGGTTCCGGTTGGGCCGCCTTCTCTGTCTCGACCGGCTTCTGTTCCGCCTCTACCACCTTCGGCTCAACCACCGTTTCGATTTCCGCCGGTTGTGTTTCAGCGATAGCAGGGGGGCTCGGCGGCGGTGGTGCAATCCCTGCCTGCTCCTGCTCGCAGCCCCAGCCGACTAACAGCATTACTGTTAATGCCGCAGCCAAAACAACACACCTGCTCATATTATTCCTTCCGTTCATTACTCGACAAGTTCTGCGTTAAAACCAGCCCAGAGCCAGTTAGTATAAAGAATCGGTTGACTAATGCAACGGCTTACTACCCTTTTTTTTACGCCTGCGGCCGGTTCATCCCTTTTCAACAATCGGCAATCAATACCAGTATAATGACCCGTCTCGAAGAACGCAACTTACCTACGGCAACGATGCCAATATCGTTTATCAATACGATAGTCGCTGACAACGCAAACTACACCTACGACAAAAACGGCAACTTGACATTCGACGGCACATACAGGTATTACTATGATGTCGAAAACCGCCTGACAGAGGTCAATGATGCCGGAGACCAGCGAGTGGCCACATACAAGTATGATTTTGCCGGCAGAAAAGTGGCGAGAATCGTCGGCACAACAACTACAACTTACCTTTACGACGGGGACCAGGTGATAGTGGAATATGAAAACGGCTCGTGGAAACGCAGATACTACTATGGACCGGGCATCGATGAGCCGATTTGTATGATGAAATCCCCGGCGTATGTTTATTACTATCATTTTGACGGCCTGGGCAGCGTAGTTGCCGAAAGCAATTACACCGGCCAAGTCGTAGAAAAAAACAGTTACGATGTCTTCGGCGAGCTGAACAGGATAAGCAATATCGGCAATCCGTATCTTTTTACCGTTCCGACAAAATTTATTATAAAAAGGCGAACAGGTCCAATAAAGAAATGAGGTGTATCATAAAATGAAGATATCTGTACCAAAGACAGTGAAAGAGGCGAATGACCTCCTTTCTCGGCTATGCCATTGCCATGACGGGAGTCTCAAAAGGATTAGCTTCGTGAAAGATAGGGCCTTGGATGAGGATGGCAACTTAGTATACCCCTTCGGTGACATGAAGAATGCTGTTTACTGTGACATTGAAGTTGAACTCTTGCTTAACAGCTACGAAGAGGCGAAGAAAGACCAAGTAGTCGAGTTTACATTCAAGAAAACCGATTGCTTTAACTTCGCACAAGAGAAAGGGATTGATTATTCTGATATCCAAGAGGTTACATGTGACGGAGGCCAGAATTCACTTTTGGTATTTCGATTTTATGCTGGAGAAGCACGAACTGAGGTAATATCGTTAACTTGTCAAAAAGTCTCATGTAAAGAGTTATAGTAGCTTTACTGATTCGGCGGTCCGTGGAACAACAACTAAATACGCCTACGATGGCGACTAGATTATCGTGGAAAAGGAAAGAATACAGGATGAAGAGGACAATATTCAATGTGGTATTTCTATTTTGCCTTGGCTTTGTACTGATTTGTGGAGGATGCAAAAAGACCACAGCAGAAGAGGATGAGGCAGCAAATGCCTGCCAAAGAATACTCATGAAATGCCTGTCTTTGGCGCCGAAAATCCGTGCTCAGTTGGCCCTTACTCAGCGGAAAAACGGTGATTTAGATCCGGAGCCAATTCTGATAGATGCCAAACTAGTAGTGCCAAAGGGACGACAAGCACCCGTGCTCTTACTCACTATATCAGATGAAGATAGAGATATTATGGGTTTTGGGGTAAGGGAAACAAGCGTTTCTTCTGACATGCAAGAAAGTCCAAAATTGGAAGAAACGTATCCCATCTATGTAGATTATCCACCTCTGACGGTTTCGTATGAGAATATCCCTATAGAGGTTCGTTCCACAGGACAGCGCAAGGACGAGAACCTATGGGAGGCATACACAATTGATTCAATTCATAACAAGCTCCCACCTACTTGGATTTCTTTGCCCCGGCCCGGAGAAATTAAGGTGGAGGTGTGGCTTTACGATAAGGCAGGGAACAAGTCAAATTTGGTGGAGCTGTCTGAACTTGTAAAAAGTATTAGCGATGAGCAGGGTAAAAATGATTAGCTGCGGTGGCACTCAGGCGGCTAAATATGAGTACACTGCAATCCTTTAATCCCTCATCCCTTCAGCACCGCAAGCGGGACCATCCTCGCCACGGGCCTCGCCCAGCCGCACTGGGTAACAATACGCACCACCTCGTCGATATCCTTGTATGCCGCCGGCGCCTCCTCTTTTATCCGGCGCCTGTCCCCCGTAATCAGCTTTATCCCCGCCATACTCCTCTTGAACTCATCGTCGCTAATCATCGCTTCGCCTGCACTCCTGCCGTGCCGACCCCTCCCAGACGCCGCGGTCCTGCTCATCACCCTCCCTGCGCCGTGATTCACCGAGCAAAGCGATTCCTCCGAATCACCCGTCCCCACCATAAGGTAGCTTGCCGTCCCCATCGAACCGGGCGTGATTATCGGCTGACCCACCTGCTCAAACGGCGTCGCCGCCATAAGCCCCGGCCCGAACGCACGCGTCGCACCCTTGCGGTGAACCCACAACCGCCTGCCCTCGTGTGTCTCTAATTTCGCCATATTGTGCGTAACGTCATACACCAACGGCATCGGCGTCGGCCCAAACATCCGCGAAAAACACCGCCGGACCAGTAACGCCATTATATGCCGATTCACAAACGCAAAATTCGCCGCCGCACCCATCGCCGAAATGTACTTTTGCCCCTCCCGGCTGTCCGTCTGCAGGAAACTCAGCATCTTTCGCCGTCCCTCCATCTCCGGCTGGCCGGCCGCAACGTTCATATACTCGTCCGCAACCTCATACCCGAACCGCCGCGACCCCGAGTGTATCATCACCACTATCTGGTTCTCGCTCAATCCGAAAAACTTCGCCAAATGCTCATCGAAAATTTTCTGCACGAGCTGTATCTCGATAAAATGATTTCCCCCGCCTAACGTCCCTAACTGGTTCGCCCCCTTGGCTACTGCCAGCTTCGGCACCGCACCCATATCCGCCGGCATCTGCCCGTTCTCTTCAATCCTCTTTATATCCTCCGCAAACTCCTCCGCATCAAACGCCTCCCACGCCCGGTGCTTGACCTTCTGGGCCAGTCGCGGCACCCCGCTGACGCCTTCTGTTATTACGGTCTCTATAAGGTTTTTGTCTAAGGGCAGATTGCTCATCCCCTCGCCTAACGGAATGTCTCTCGCAATCGAATTTGCAATCTCATCGGTGTTTATCTCCCCCTTCATAAAAGGCGTCCGCAGCAGCCGCATCCCGCAGTTTATGTCATACCCCACCGCCGGCGGCATTATCGCATCCTCAAGACCCAAAACCGCACCAATCGGGATTCCAAATCCGACGTGTATGTCCGCCGTCGCCAAAACCCTCCGCGCAGGAGGCAGCGATGCCGCGTCATAAAGCTGCCGTATCGCCTCCGGCTCGAGAGTTATCGCCTCCGACGCGAAAACGGTCGCATCCACCACCATATCGCCGCTGCGCTCCATTAGCAACCGCAGCGGGTCAACCCTAACGAGTTTTGCCTCTGGCCCAGCCATAACTCAACACCTTCACAAAGCCGACTGCCAATTCTGGCCCATTGTATAAGTTTTTACGCTTCTTATGTAGTACCTGTTGCAAAAAAACACAGAAAATGCATACGGGGGGCCTTAGCACCGCCGTTTGTTTTAGATGGGAAAAAAATCGTCAATGCCAATTTTTTTCTTGACAAATGGAATAAACCTCAATAGTATCCCCTCTACGCATGACACCCTGAGCAGCACCACTAAGCGAACAGGAGCGCAGGCAATGGCGGCAACAGGTAGTGGGGTACCGGTAGGTATATTATAACCATTTTGGAGGAGTTGCGGACTTGATAAGCCGAGAAGGTCGTTTCCCTCGCAAAGGATAAAAGGACTATCGTTTAACCCGAAATCTATTAACAGAACACGCAACCATTTATTAGGAGGAACGATTATGGGCAAGGTAGGCATAAAATTTCTAACAGTTTTTCTGGCGATTGTCTTGTGTGGAAGCATATTGTCCTCGAACGCCCAGGCAGTGACAGTTTTGTGGAAGCACCCCAATGCCAACATCACCGTTGGCCTGCTCTACAATACTCTGGAGTTTGAGAACCCCATTACGGCGGGGACAAGGGTCAAAGGGTACAATGTCTTGGAATGGAGGGACGCTGACTACCTAGCAGGCCCCCCACGCTGGTACGATGACTGGACAGTGAGCGACTCAAACGTGATTGACGGCAGTCCCACCGAGATTTGTATACGGGGGGCCGGTAAGTATATCACGACCACTACTACTGTCTCGTCCAGCGTGGTCTCAATCCACTTGGTCGGTGATGCCAACGACGGGCTTGTAAACGTTGTGATCGACGATCTCCTTTATGCCAGGCTGGATATGGGCACATTGGGCCTTCCGCAAACGGTGCTGATTATTGTCAGCAATCTGCCCTATACCACTCACACCATCAGGGTAACCGACTTGGGCAAGGGACCGTTAAACCGCCTCGGAGATGATGCTACCACGCTCGGCGCCGCTGCTTTGCAGCCGAACTGGACAGCCAAGTGGTGGCCACCTTTCTGGTTCCTTAACGCGCGTATATACCTTGTCAGGAGCTATGGTTATGTGACTATACCTACCGGCTTCTGGTGGGGTTGGAATTGGTGGTACTATTATGGCTGTTGGCACCAGCCCTGGTGCGGGCCTATCTGGTGGTATCAGCCCTATTGCAGGTACTGGTATTACTCGTACTGGGATTACTGGCCGTGGTATCGCTACTACAGACCCTGGTGGCATTACTGGCGATGGTGGGGTGGCCGGTGGTTCTGGGGCTTCAGGGATCGACTGACCTACAGGTACACGTGCTGGAGACCCCGCATCA
>CAYUIL010000040.1:6277-7086 GCA_964444715.1 uncultured Pirellulales bacterium
CCCGCCAGGAAAGGGTGGTTGCGTTGAGCTTGTTACACAGTCCAATGAAAATTCACCGTCTGGAGGGCGCGTCCTGCCGTTTAACACCAACGGCATCCCCGGCTTTGATTACAGCAGTCACCAGTTTTGTGTAAATGGCGACCCAAATACGACCGGGGATTTCTCTTCCCTGACGTTCGTTCGGACCGGCGAGCTTCAAAGCCACTTAGAATCATTGAGTATACCGGACTTCAGCTCGCAGGATGTTAACGACTTTATGTCAAGCGATCTCGTCCAGGAACTCCTCAAAAATGACCCCTCAGGGTATGGCTATGTGGGTGTCCAATATGCTACGTGGACCCATCCTGAGCCCGAAGTCATTGTCCAGGCGGAATCACCAACGCTTTACACAATCGACTCCGGTAACGCGGAGTGTACACTCCCTATTCACCTCGCAAAGGTGCCTTCTTCCGGCTACGACGAGACCCTTGTAATCACACCTTCCGACCCGTGTCGGATTACACTGGACGGCGCCGACGCCAACGGTACAGTGTATCTAACCTATTACACCTCTGACTACAATACGCCTCAAAATGTGACAGTTAGGGCCAATTCCGGTATGGAAAGTGAAGGTGAAATGAAGGTTGTGCTCGATATGCATCTCCAGAGCGACCCGAACAAGGGACTCTCTTATGACATCATGGTGAACAGCGGATTGGAACACAATGCAGCGGACTATGACAATGACGAAATAGTGACCCTAAAGGATTTCGCCCCCTGGGCACAAGAATATCTCCACACGACAAGACAACAGGATTACTGGTCATCGG
>CAYUIL010000040.1:7096-13028 GCA_964444715.1 uncultured Pirellulales bacterium
CTAACAGAGACAAGTGCCCACAACGATGTTGTGGGCACTTTTTCTATTTAGGCCCCGCTGGCGGAAAGATTAGCCCCGAACATTGCTCGCGCGCCTCAAAGCGATTTTAGAAACGAGTCGTAATGGATAATTGGCTTGACAGCGAGGCGGTTCTCCACTACCCTGTTGTATGGAGTTCAAAGAGCTTGTAAACCGTAGGATATTGACAGATGGATACAAAATCATTGCTTATTATTGTTTGTCTTGCACTTTTGCCTCTTGTTTTTGCCGCACCCGCAGGTGCGGTGGGTACACGCGGCATCGAAGCCGTTCGCGCCAAAAAGGTCCTCGAGCCCGCCGACCTCCGGATAATAGACGTTTTCCTCGCCCAGGGCGTTGGCGAGATACTGAACACCCAGGATTTTTCCTCAATTTCAAATATCCGCTCTATAATCCTCGCCAACCGCGCCAGCGACGAGCCGGGCCAGGTCCAGTTCGCCGACCAGTTCTCCGAATCCGCCAAAAAACACATATCCGCCGCCCTGCACAGCGCCGACGCCCTGACCCCTCCCGCCCGCAGCTTCAAGGTCGTCATCAATCTTATGATGCTCCTGGATGACCTTGCCGACCCCCGCCTCGTTGACCTCCCGCTCAAATACATAGGCCATAACAATCCGGTCATCTCCTATTGGGCCGTCCACTGCCTGACTAATCCCGACATCGTCGATAAGCTCAATTCCTCTAAAGAACCCGGCACAGCCCGGCAAATCGCCCGCCGCCTCGATGAAATCGTCCCAGCCAGCAGCCCCGAAACACTCGGACTCATTGCCGCTTTTGCCGGCTCAGTAACATCCGACGGCGAAGACCTCCTGCTCAAGGTCGCCGACCGTCGTATCGCCTCTTACGCCGACTGGTCCGTCCGGTATGAGCTTCTCGACGCCACAATTCTTCATCTGCTCAGCGACAAAATAGCATCTTCCAGTCCTGGTAAAGGCGCTGCCGGCAAAAGATTCGGCCAACTGTTATCTTACGTCTTCCAGCGATACATAAAAGGCGCAGACCGCCTCAGCCCGTCACAGAAGGAGCAGCTCGTCTCCGTCCTCGTCGAAACCGAAAAATCCGGTCTGACCAAGCTTACCGGCAAACCCCGGTTCGGCATTAAAAAGGCGATTGAATCCGCGGATTCCGATGCGCTGCTCCAGGAGCATAACAACCTCCTCGGCAGTGGAACAAAACCGGGAGAATTGAACATCAATTACGGCAAAGACGGTAGCGGCAATGCGATTATACGCCCCCTTCAACTTGCTTCGCCGCCCGGCGCAAACATTTAACTGCAGGGCGACTGGTTAAAACATTGTTACCCCCGCTGCTGTCTTGCGACAGCAAGACGCGGGGGCCAGACATTGGAGGTTTGGCTTGACAATGAGCCATCGAGCAAACGCCGCCGGCTTCTTCATCTTCGTCCTCCTCGCCCTTGCCATTTTCCTGCAGATTCTATCAATGGTCCAATCCGACCGGCTCTACGTTGCCCTGAATAAAATTGAAGCTGTCGTTGAAGGAGCTGCATCGAGGACAACAAATGATACTGAAGTGGATTTGGCCCCTCAATATCCCGGCGACGAAGGCGACTGGCTCGTCTGGTCATTAAGAGTTGAGCCGAAAACTCTCAATCAAATTAACGTGGATAGCGACATCTACTCGCGATGGATTACGTTGTTCAGCATCTTCGAGCCGTTGATGGCCTATGACTTTGACGAGATAAAACTCAAGCCGCACCTGGCCGAAGGTTACGAGATTTCTGACGACGGCCTTGAGATAACCTTTCGCCTCCGCAACGATGTCCACTTCTCCGACGGCGTCCCCGTAACAGCCGATGACGTGATATTTACCTACCAAACTATCACGGACCCAAACGTCGATGCTGCAAACATTGCCAATCTTTATGTGGATGTTGACAGAGTCGAAAAAATCAGTAACCGAGTCGTCAAGTTTTATATGAAACGGCCTTACTTCAAAGCGCTTGAAGTTGTCTCGTTCTGGGACGTCGGCATTTATCCCAAACACATCTATCAGTTCGAGGACGCTCGTCAGTTCAATCATCGCGTCTCTGACCCCGTTGGCAGTGGCCCATACATCTTCGAACGCTGGGACGCCGGCGAGCAAATCGTCCTGCGACGCAATGAGAATTACTGGGGACCAAAACCGCGCATAAAGAAAGTCGTCTATAAATTCATCACCAACCCTACTGCCGCCGCCCAGGCGCTCGGGGCACATCAGGTTGACATTATTGTTATGCACGATTCTGAACAGTTCGCAGACCTCGTTGCCGACGAGCGGTTCAAAAGGGACTTTAACTGCCTGGCCTACTGGAACCCGGGAGTTCCGTTTTATTTCATCGGCTGGAATGAAGACACGCCGTTCTTCTCGGACGCCCGTGTCCGCCTGGCAATGACGCTTTGCATCAACCGCGAGCAAATCATTTCAAAACTGCTCAAGGGCTACGGCGAGATAATTACCGGCCCCTATTACATCAAGGGCACGCAAAACGACGCCTCCATCAAACCCTGGCCTTACGACCCCGACAGGGCAAAACAGTTGCTCGACGAAGCCGGCTGGATTGACCGCGACGGCGACGGCGTGCGCGACAAAAACGGTGTCCCGTTCCGTTTCAAATTCTGCTACGCCGCCGGCGACTCTCTTTATGTCCCCCTCGCAACGCTGCTAAAGGATGAATTGGCCAAAGTCGGCGTCGAGGTCATCCCCGACCCTTACGAGTGGTCCGTCCTGCTGCCGAAAATCACCGATAGACACTTCGAGGCGATGGTAATGGGCTGGGGCGGAGACATCGTCGAGGACAACTACCAGATTTTCCATTCTTCCCAGGTCGGCAGTGGCGGTATGAACTACGTTGGTTTCCGAAACGCCCGGGCCGACGCTCTGTTGGAACAAATCAGGCGAACCATCGACCCTGCCAAACGGGATACACTTTGCCGTCGGCTGCACAGAATCCTTCACGACCAGCAGCCCTGCACCTTTCTCCTTGTCCGCCCGACCTACCGCGCTGTTGATAAACGCTTCCAAAACGTTAACATTCATAAACTGGGCCTGAATTACCTTGAGTGGTATGTGCCAAAGGAAAAACAAAGATACAAATAATTGTCATTTCCGCGAAAGCGGGAATCCATATTATCATATAAGCTACTGGATACCTGCTTTCGCAGGTATGACAAGTTGTTTCGGTCAGTTTGAGTAAAGGATGATTTTATGAACGGACGGTCAGGTGTATTCAAATTCTTTCTGTTTTTGTTTCTCGGCGTAATAATACTCTTGCAGGTTCTTTCGATGATTCAGGCCGACCGACTATATGAGCGTCTCAACGGCCTCGTCGACCGACTGGAAAGCCGCGCCTCAATCCCCGCCCGGACAATGGAGAAACCCGCACAAACCGCCTCGTCCGTTTTTGAAGAGTATCCCGGCGACGAAGGCGACTGGCTCGTCTATTGCCTCACCGCTGAGCCGGCCACTTTGTGTAACTTCATCGCAGCAGCAAACTGGTCCACGCGGTATATAGAATTAGGTAATATCTTTGAAAGTATGGTTGAATATGAGCCGGATGCCTTCGAATACAGGGGCCGCTTGGCGGAAAAATTCTCTATCTCCGATGACGGCCTCGAAATCTACTTCAAACTAAGAGATGGTATATGTTTCTCCGACGGTCGTCCCGTTACCACCGACGACGTGATATTCACTTATGAAACAATCACGGACCCCAACGTTGACGCCGCAAGCTACGCCAATTATTTCCGCGACGTGGACCACTATGAGAAAATCAACGACAAGGAAATAAAGTTCTATATGAAGAAGGTGTATTTTCTCTCGCTGGGTTTTCTCGGCGGCATACCCGTCCATCCAAAACATATATACCAGTATAAAAACGCTCGCGAGTTCAACGAGCGAAGAAGCAACCCTGTCGGCACCGGCCCCTACGTCTTTGAAAAATGGGACGTCGGCCAGCAGGTCGTCCTGCGACGCAGCGAGAATTACTGGGGACCGAAACCTAAGATTAAAAAAATTATATTTCCCTTTATCACTAACGACACCGCAGCGCTGCAAGCGCTTCAGGCGGGAGAAATTGATTACATTAGGCCTTTGCCCGACCAGTTCGGCGAAAAATGCAATGACGAGGAGTTCAGAAAAAAATTCTACTGCCTGTCATACTGGGATGCCGGCAATACAGGTTACTTCTGGATTGGCTGGAACCAGGCCAGACCGTTTTTTGCCGATGGAAAAGTCCGCCTTGCGATGACACATCTGATTGATAGAGACGCCATTAGAGAGCATATCCTGCGAAATCCCGAAGCTCAGATTCCTACCGGCAACTTCTATATTTACGGCACACAAGGCGACCCCAACATAAAACCCTGGCCTTATGACCCCGAAAAAGCAAAACAGTTGCTGGATGAAGCCGGCTGGATTGACACAGACGGCGACGGCGTTCGCGACAAAAACGGCGTCCCCTTCCGCTTCAAATATATGATTAGCGAAACCGCCATACACGAACAAATTGGCAAGTTGGTCAAGGACTCCGCCGCACGCGCCGGCATCGATGTCATCCTCGACCCTTACGAATGGTCGGTCTTCACGCAAAAGGTTATGGACAGGGATTTTGACGCACTCAGTATGGCTTGGGGCGGAAACGTCGAAAGTGACCCTTACCAGATATGGCATTCCTCCCAGAGGCAAAAGGGCTCCAACTATGTCAACTTCAACAATCCCCAGGCCGACGCCTTAATAGAACAGGCCAGACAAACCCTTGACCCCGACAAGCGAAACATACTATATCATCAGTTTCATCGAATCCTCCACGAAGAGCAGCCCTATACGTTCATTTATACTCGTCCTGAGCAGCGATTTTTAGACAGACGCTTTCATAACGTGATAATTCATAAGCTCGGTATCGACGAACATGAGTGGTATGTCCCCACGCAGCTTCAGAAATATAAATGACTACATACATAGTAAGACGGCTGCTTCTGATGATACCCACGTTGCTGGGTATTACCATTGTTGTCTTTGCCATCAGCCGATTGGCCCCCGGCAACCCCGTCACCTTGTCTATGGGCCCCGGCGGTATGCTCGACGCACAGCGGGCAGCAGACGTCCGGGAGGCAAGAATGCGCCTCTATGGCCTCGATAAGCCCGTCTATGTCCAGTATGCCACCTGGCTGGGGCGGGTCGCTCGCCTCGATTTCGGCGACTCAATCAAGCACCATCGTCCGGTCATCGACCTCATCAAAGAACGCCTGCCGATTACGCTCACGCTGAATCTCATATCCTTTGTCATCATTTACGCCGTCTCAATCCCGATGGGCGTCCTCTCGGCGGTAGGGCGGAAAAAATTCCTCGACCGCGCCGCCTCCGTAATGCTCCTGATGCTCTGGTCGCTTCCCTCTATGTGGGTCGGCCAGATGCTCATCGGCTATCTCTGCGGCCCGCCCCTCAACTGGTTCCCGCCGGCAGGGCTGTCCAGCAACGACGCCGGGCAGTTCCCATTCTTTCTCTGGCTTGCCGACCGGCTCTGGCACCTGGTCCTGCCCGTCTTGTGTCTGACATACGCCGGCTTTGCGTATCTGACCAAGCTGGTCCGGGCCGGTATGCTCGATAATCTCCGCGCCGATTATGTCCGAACCGCAAGGGCAAAAGGCCTTTCCAACTGGGCCGTCATATTCCACCACGCCTTTCGCAACAGCATTATCCCCGTCATTACGATTATGGCGACGCTATTGCCCGCGATGTTCGGCGGCTCCGTCATCATCGAGCGAATCTTCAGTATCTCCGGTATGGGCCTGCTCGCCTTCGAGGCCGTAACCACCCGCGATTACAACGTCGTTATGGGTGTCGCCACCATTGCCGGCTGCTTGAACCTGCTTGGTCTCCTGATGGCCGACCTCGC
>CAYUIL010000041.1:0-12967 GCA_964444715.1 uncultured Pirellulales bacterium
AATGATAATTAATACAAAAACTACAACACTGACTAGATATAAGACTTAAACAATTACCTTCAGGCGAAGTATAAACCGAAAGAGGACACGGAGATATCGATGGTGGCGTCAAGCAATGTGCCGATAGGCGATGCGGAGACGGCGAGAAAGATAATAGCGATTATGGATGAGTTCGAGGACCATGAAGACGTCCAGAATGCCTACGCTAATTTCAACATTCCGGATGAGGTAATGGCCAAGGTTTTGTAAATATAGCGACCCACCCTTTTTCCGCCGGAGTTCGTTGTTCTATTCTGCGGTTTGGGTCAGCCGGCCACCAACAAGCCAGAAGCGGCCCGGTTTTCGGCCAAAATAAACAAGCTGCTCATATCCTCTTGCATTATAAACGCGGTCCGGCTCGCCCAAAGCCGCTATAAGCTCGGTCTTAGACGTGCCGCTCGGATACGTTCCTTTTCTTATCGCCTCGACCCGACCGGCATCAACCGCCGGCCCCTTGGCCGCGACTGTGTTCGACGCCCCTTCAGCAGACCTCTGCACCACCTTGACCGCGCCAACTGAGCCGGCTGCAATCGGTGCTATGCTTTGCGGTTTGAGCTGCGCGTTCTCGCTGACAAGCTCAGTGTCGCGATTCAGCAGGGTATCGACCCTGCCCTTTAACCCTGTGATTTGCGCACCGGCCAGATTCAGTTGCTCCTTTAGCGACTGATTCTCCACCTGCAGCCGAGCTCGCTGCGTCCCCGTCGCGTTCATCTCCATATACAGCCACCCGATTACCGCAATCGTCGTCACAAGCAACATCCCCAATAAAAGCGACGCCAACTGCCACTTCATCCTGGAGGACTGCGTTCGTTGGGCCGACGCCTCAGTGCTCATCAAAAGCTCATTCAGCAATCCTTCAGACGATTCGCTCGACTCCACCCCCACAGGTTTAGCGCCCTCGGCCGGCAATACGTCCAACAGTAATGTGGCTTTGGGTTTGAACGGGCTGCTTCGATATTTCAGCCGGCCTTTCATCTCATCGACGCTTGCCTCTCTTGCTGCTGTGTGCTCAGGAATAGTCGCGTTTTTGGTTTGAGTTTCCATAATTTGGTTCCTTCGCCTGTACTTCGGGTGCTGTTATTCTCTTCGGCCTTTATCCTCCTTTTTCTTTATCCCATCCGTAAGTTGAACAGCGTCGGACACTAACACTGTGAAAAACAAAAAACCGTGTTAATCCGCTCGCCTCGGCGTTGCCGAAGGCGAAGCCGGGTGTAAATCCGTGTCTGACTAATTATTTACCTCTGCGGTCTTTGCGTGCTCTGCGGTGAGTGGTTCACGTTTTTGCCGCCATTTCGGCATTTGTTCGGGAGTGACTCCCGCCCACAGGCCTTTCTTTTGGCTTCGAGCGACCGATTCTAACTGCTTGTATTTATTGTATAAGCCGTGCTTAAAGCGCAGGTCCGCGTAGGCGTAACCCTCGCTGAGCAAAACCTCATTCAAAAACGTCTTGTCGGGCAGTTGCACGTAAGCTAACAGCCGATGGTATCTGTCTCTGCTTTTTTTGTCCTTGTCTAAGTAAATGGTTACTTGCTTTGTGAGGGCGAGTTTCGTCGCAAATTCCGACGCCTCTTTTCCGAAGAACATCGGCCCGGTCTTCGGGTTTTTTGTTTCAGGCGTATCGACCCCCCAAAGCCGGATTCGAGTGTGTGCGTAGTTGCCATCGGGAACGTCTATGTCGATTGTGTCGCCATCGACGACCTTGACGACGGAGAATTGCCTGCCGTGGTATTTTTGTATGTCGAGTGAGCTTTGCGATTTCGCCGATTGTGCGGGTCTGTTTATCGCTCGGCTGGTGCAGCTATGGTCGAGAACGCACAGCGCCGTTACTGCCAGGATGCAGACAGCAGTAATGATGTTGCGCCTGCGTCCGCTTATCGCATATCTCGCCATAACGGCCTCGACCTCCTTGTCGGCGGATTTTACTTCTTGATTCTTTCCTCGGCGGGTTTATCCAGGTCAAACGCGTCGCACACGGCTATCAACGCCTTTTCCGCCTGGCTCTTATCGACGACGCAGCTAATCCGGATTTCGCTTGTCGTAATCGAGTCGATATTGACCTGTGCCCCGGCTAATGCGCTGAACATCTTCTCGGCGATGCCGTAGTGGTTTCTCATCCCCACGCCCACCGCCGACACCTCCGCGATATCGTCCCTGATGAAGACACCGTCGCAATTGACCTCGCTCTTTATTCCTTCGAGGGCCTCTTTGGCCGAGCGCAGGTCGCTTGCCCCTATCGTGAACGCCAGGTTGGCCTTGTCGGCGCTGACCTCCGTCTGCATAATGTCGTTGACGACAACCTTCGCCTCCGCCAGCCGGTGAAAAATCTTCGCCGCGCTGCCGGGCGTGTTGGCCACACCCACCAAGCTAATCTTCGCCAAATCTTTCTGTATCGTCGCTCCCGAAACCACTATACCTTCCATTTCCGGCACCTCGTGAGTAATGATTGTTCCTTCGATTTCTTCGCCGCTGCTTCTTACGTGGATTTTTACGTTATATTTTTTTCCGAATTCAATGCTCCTGCTGTGCATAACACCGGCGCCTAAGCTGGCCAGCTCAAGCATCTCATCGTAGCTTATTTCCTTCATTTTGGCCGCTTTCTTGTAGATTCGCGGGTCCGTTGTATAAATTCCGTCAATGTCGGTGTATATCTCGCAGACCTCTGCGTCCACCACTGCGGCAAGCGCCACCGCGGTGGTATCTGAGCCGCCCCTGCCCAGCGTAGTTATGTTCTTGTTGGCGTCTATTCCCTGAAAGCCCGCCACGATGACGATTTTGCCCTCGTTGAGCTGCTTGTGGATTCGCTGGGCGTCGATGCTTTGTATCCTCGCCTTGGTGTGCACGCTGTCAGTCAGCATCCCCACCTGAAAGCCCGTGAAGCTTATTGCCTTTTGGCCCATCGCGTCCAGCGCCATCGCAAACAGCGACACCGTTTGCTGCTCGCCGGTGCTGAGCAGCTGGTCCATCTCTCGTTTCGGCGGATTGGGATTAAGCTCCATAGCGTCGGCGACAAGCTCGTCGGTCTGATGGCCGCGGGCCGAGGCGACCACCACGACCTGGTAGCCCGCCTTTGCCGCGTTTATCGCGCGCTGGGCCGCCCTGCGAATCTTCGCTGCATCCGCCACCGATGTGCCGCCGAATTTCTGAACGATTATAGGCATATTTACTCCGTCAAGAGTTTCCCAGAAATCAACTTTTCAGAAAGTATTCCATAAGTTCGTAACCGTTGTCAATCCTCAAGCCGGATTTTGCGGCGTTGGATTCGCTGAAGGCGGTCTGGAAGACGCCCTCGATGTTGGCCCCGGCTATCGCAAACGGCACAGGGTCGCCGCAGTGCGCGCCGGTTTTTACCGGCGTCGGGTGGTCGGGCAAAACCATCATCCGCCACGAGGGGTATTTCTGAATCGCCTCGTAAACCGGCCCGACTATGAACTTATCTATCCGCTCAATCGCCTTCTTCTTCATCTCCGCGTTGCCGTTATGCGACGCCTCGTCCGGCGCCTCTATATGCACAACCACTATGTCGTATTCTGCAAGCGCCTGCACCGCGGCATCGCCCTTGCCTTCGAAGTTAGTGTCGATAAACCCTGTCGCACCCGGCACCTCTATGAGGTCAAAGCCGATGAGCTTGGCCAGACCCCTAACGAGGTCAACTGCCGTAATCGCGGCGCCTTTCAGGCCGAATCGCTTCTTGAAACTTTCAAGCTTGGCCTTTTTGCCCTGTCCCCACAGCCATATCGAGCTTACCTGGTTTTCGCCGAGGTCGGTCCTGACCTTGTTGATGTCGTGGTTGTAGAAGAACTGCTGCGAGCGCATCATAAGGTCGGTGAGGAAATCCGCTCCTTTGCCTCTCGGCAGAATCTTTTCCACCGGCTGGCCTATAAAATCGTGCGGCGGGCAGGTCTTGACGTCCATATCAAAGCCCTTGAGCACGAGCAGATGCCGGTAGCTCACGCCCGGATAAAACCGTATCTTGTCGGTGGAAACCTGCTCGTTAAGCTCCTCGATGAGGTGGGTTCCTTCTTTGGTTGAGATGTGGCCTGCGCTGTGGTCTGCCATTTTGCCGTCGGCTATGGTTACGAGATTGCACCGGAACACCCAGTCATCAGGCGACAGTTGCACGTTGCGAGCCACGGCTTCTATCGGCGCTCTGCCGGTGTAATACTTTCGCGGGTCGTAACCCAATAGCGACATCTGCGCGACGTCGCTGCCCGGGTCCATCCCCTCCGGCACAGTCCGCACAATACCCAGCCGGCCCTGCCGGCTGATTTTGTCCATATTCGGCTTGTTGGCTGCCTCCAAAGGCGTCTTGTTGCCGAACTGTTCGAGCGGCTCATCCGCAGCACCATCGGGTATTATGATGGCGTATTTAGTGCTCATTTTTTTTACCAACCCCCCAATAAATTGGGGGGCTAAATGTCGGCGGGGCAAGCCCCGCCCTACGATTTCGCTACGCGTTTAGTCGAACGCCGTAAGTTTATGGGTTTTCGGTCGGGGAGTCAATGGTTTAGTAACTCGTCGTTCGTATGTCGTATTTCGTCGTTCGTATATCGTATTTCGTCGTTCGGAGTGAGTGTAGCGTATAGCGGGTAGGTCAAATTTTGATTTTCGATTGCCGAATGCCGATTTTCACACCACGAAGGGAAAGGAGAAACACGAAGAATTTAAACCACGGATTAGACCCTTCTTCGCTCGTTGAGCTTCCGACTTCGTCCCGATACACTACATCGGGACTACGCCGGACAAGTCGCAGGGCAGGCGGATTTGCCGAAGCTGGCCGAAACTATTGAATGAAGCCGAGCAAATAAAATCAGATGAGGATTTCGGATGGGATTGGAATGGAAATTAGTATGGTGTCCCCGGATTTCCCATTTTACAATTTCTTCTCGCCGTGCTGCGCACTTGCCCGCCGTGCCAGCGACACGTCGCGGCAGGGCGAAGCAGGTCAATAAAAAGTCCCGATTTATCGGGATTCCTTTTTCCCCGCGGGTGTCCCCAGATTAACGCGGTACATTGCTGCGGCGGTAGAGTCTGCCAATTCCTAAGATAATGCCGAACACCGATACGACAGCCAGATAAATCAAGAAGGCCGGGCCTAACGTTTCGGGAAATGGAGTGCCTTGACCCCAGTACTCTGTCCCGAGAGAAAGAAAGAACATGCCGAATAACCAAACTCCGAAAAAGGCAAAACGTAGGAAGAACCTGAACCTGTGTGAAATAGAACGAGTGAACAGGCCAACAGTGATGAGGATGAAGAGGTAGAAAGGAATGTGCTGGCCAAAAGTCATCAGGACAGCGCATTTCAAACCTACAGCATCGGCACGTTGGACGTAAGGTCCGCGCTCTGTTTGGCTCATGCTATCCCACGGCAGGTTCTCCGACATGACGATTTCACGAAATGCGTGCCCTGTACCTATACGCTGAAAGTACCTGAAGTATCCTGGTAAAGTAAGGAGGGCAATGATAGCGACAAGGATTACAATGATGAGTGACACACGGTTACGCTTTGTTGACATATAGTTATCCTCTCTTTATGCAGAACAATAATTAGATTGATCCAGAGAAGATGCGGAGTTCTGGTTTCCTGTCCGTATAAAACGCTGCTTCTTTGCCTGAAAATCTTATTTTTTCGCCTAACTGCCCCATTCGACTCCGCTCCCCCGATTACGACATTCGAGGGCAGGCAGGGCAAGCTTAAAATAAACGACTTACCCGCCTTCCTGCCCACTTACACCGCCTCATTGTAAGCCAACAATGCCACGATGTAGGCAACCCTGCCATCCGTCATTGCTTTCAGCAATGCCGAGAGTGGCAGGGCTAATTATTTTTAAGGAATTCGCCTGCGGCGAATAAAATTATTCTTTGTCTTCGGGGATATCGACGATGCGGATGCAGACGGGTTTGGCGCAGACGGTATCGAGGGCGCCAAGGCCCTTCAGGGCGGCAGTTACCTTGTCCTGTCTGTTCGGATGAGTGGTGATGACAACCGGCACGGTGTTGTCAGGCCCGCGACCCTCGTGCTGCAAAACGCCTGAAATACTGATGGCGTTGTCGGCAAGAATCCTGCCTATCTGTGCAAATACGCCCGGCTGGTCCTTGACCATTAAGCGGATGTAAAAGCGGCTCACAAGATTATCAATTTTGTCAATCAGCCCCGCGATTTCGCTGCGAGGCCGAAGATTAAGGTGCCGGAAAGTCGTGCCGGAATTGCCCATCGCCACGTCAATAATGTCCGCGACCACTGCGCTTGCGGTCGGCATCATCCCTGCGCCTCTGCCGTAAAACATAACCTGGCCGGCGGCGTGGCCTAATATGCTTATCGCGTTAAATGACCCATTCACCTGCGCGAGGCGATTGTCCCTGGCGATAAATGACGGGTGCACCCTCAGTGAAACCCGGCCGTTATTGTCCTTTTCCGCTATCGCCAGCAGTTTCAGGACATAACCCATCTCTCCGCCGAACCGCACGTCGTCTTTGGAGATGTGCTCTATACCCTCGACGTAAATATCCTCGAGCGTAATCTGATACCCAAACGCAATCGACGCCAGTATCGCTAACTTGTGAGCGCTATCGCCGCCGCTTATATCCAAAGTGGGGTCTGCTTCCGCGTAGCCCTTTTGCTGCGCCTGGGCTAGTGCCGGGGCGAAGTCCTCTCCTTTGCCGGTCATATTCGACAGGATATAGTTGCAGGTCCCGTTGACGATTCCGTAAATTGCGGTGATGTTGTTGGCGGCAAGACCGGTTCTTATGGCGGATATAATCGGTATGCCGCCCGCGCAACTGGCCTCAAAGGCGATACACCGCCCGGCCTCCTGCGCCGCGGTATAGAGTTCGCCTCCGTGTTCCGCCAGTAATGCTTTATTTGCGGTAACGACGTCTTTGCCCGCCGAGAGCATCTTCAATTGAATCTCTTTGGCAACACCTGTTCCGCCGACAAGCTCAACGCCTATTTGTATGCCCTTGTCGTTGATTAGCCGGTTCAGGTCGTTAGTGAGAATGCCGTCGGGCAATTTCACAGGCCGGGGCCTTTTGAGGTCGGTATCCACGACGCAGGCGAGTTGCAGGCGAAGCCCCGTCTTGGCGGCAATCCTGTCGGCGTCCTCCAGGATAATCTTCGCCACGCCGGTTCCCACGGTGCCGAAACCAACCAGACCAATCTTTACAACCTTTTCCTGCATCTTGCGTTTCCCTATTAAAACTCGTAGTTTATGAATTTCGAGCGAAACAGTCAATTGTGTTATCTATTTGTGTTTTGGTTATGCCCTTGCATCGTTTTTATTGTAACCCGCTAACCGAACCAACGACTGAGCTAACCGGCCCCGAGGTTCACCACCTTGCATCGGTTTTGCGACTCAGGCCGGGTAACAAGGTCGAACTGTTCGATGGCAAAGGCGCATTGGCAACGGCGGTTATATCAGCCGTCAGGAAGAATAAAGTTACGCTCAATATCGAGCACATAGAGCGCATCGAAACGCCAAAGTCACGCCGAATAATCATCGCGGTAAGTGTCGCAAAAGGCGAACGCCTTGACTGGTTAATCGAAAAGTGCACCGAATTGGGGATTGACCGGATATGTCCTGTCATTTTTGAGCGCACTGTGAAGCAGGCCGCTAATCCCAAGATTATCAAACGCTGGATAAATTTGGCCGTCTCGGCAGCCAAGCAGAGCAGAAGATTATTCCTGCCCGGAATCGACCCGCCTGCACCTCTTGCGGACGTTCTTGAAGTGCTTCGAGCCGAATATCCCCAATGCCGGCTCCTCGCAGGCGTTTTGTCCTCCGGCGTCTCGCCCTTAGTCGGCCAACCCCTCGGCCAAACTGACGTCGCCGCCTTCATCGGCCCAGAAGGCGGCTTCACGGAAAATGAGGAAAATCTTTTACGCAACCGAGGGGTTCAATTCGTTCGATTGACCGACACCATCCTCCGCACTGAGACAGCGGCAATGGCCTTCGCTGTGATATTGGCCGCCCAGCGCAACGCTTGATGTGTTTGGCCCCCGAATTTGCATTGTTTTGCGCCAGGTGATGTGAGTGCTTGCGCCCGAGAGAGTTGGCTTCTACAATCGGTTGTTGGGGTGTTGTCTTCGGCTTATTCGAGAACGGCGGCGACGACGGGTCTTCCTGCCTGGCTGTGGTCCAGCGGCTTTAGCATCTTCTCCATCTTCGATGGGTTGCAGGAGCGTGCAATCGCCTCTTCCCTGCCTATGTAGCCCTTGAAGTACGCGTCGGCGATGCTGTTGTCCATCGTCTGCATACCGAACTTTCGGCTGGTCTCAATGATGTTTGCGATCTCGTAGATGCGGTTCTCACGGATACAGTTTCTCACAGCCGACGTGCACAGCAGTATTTCGGTGCAGGGTATCATACCGGGCTGGTCGACGCGCCTGAACAGGGTTTGCGAGATGACGGCCTGGAGGGTGTTGGCGAGCATCGTGCGAATCTGGTTTTGCTGGCCTGCGGGGTAGATGTCTATAATACGCTCAATCGTCTGGGCGGCGTTGATGGTGTGGAGCGTGCTAAATACGAGGTGGCCGGTTTCAGCGGCAGTAACGGTTGAGCGAGTGGTTTCAAGGTCGCGCATCTCACCGACCATTATGATGTCGGGGTCCTGGCGGAGGACGCGTTTGAGGGCGGCGCCGAAGCTCGGGCAGTCAAAGCCGATTTCGCGCTGCTCGATTACGCACGATTTGTTTTCGAGGGCGTATTCGATAGGGTCTTCGAGCGTGATAATGTGCTTTCTGTATTTTGAGTTTATGAGGCCGAGCATCGATGCAAGAGTGGTGCTCTTTCCCGCTCCGGTGTGGCCTGTCACCAGCACCAGCCCCCTCGGCAAATCCGTCAGCTCTTTTACGATAGGCGCCAGGTGCAGGTCATCCAGCGAAGGAATCTGATTTGTAATAAGGCGGAATGAAATCGCAATAGTTCCTCTTTGGTAGTGCGCGTTGACGCGGAAGCGGTGGCCGTCGTCGAGCATCGTCGAAAAGTCAGCGTCTCTGAGTGTCTCGAATTTTTTGTACCGTTCCGGCCCCAGCATCCCGAGCACCATCTCCTTGGCGTGCTCGTTGCTGACCACGGGGAAATCCATATCGATAAGTTCGGTGTTCTTGCGCAGTATAGGCGGCAGGCCCACGTTGATGTGAACGTCACTGGCGAGGTGTTTTATAGCTTCTGAAAGTATTGTCTTTACGTCGACCATATTCCCTCACCTTGTACCGTCTGTTTGGCCCTTTACGCCGGCAGAGCCGAGGATAACCGTAATATAAAGAAGCCCATACCACATAGTAAGTTGCACCTGTTCATCGGCCAAAATGATTCGCTGCTGAAGGATTTTTCCGCTATTAGTGGGCGTAAATTTGGCTGGCTAAAACACGTGAGGATTCTGCCTGAGGATGGGATTTCGCGGGGATTTAGCCGGGCTAACGGCCGATAATGTTACCCCTTTTATGTGGGGTCGCACTTGAGAGCGATGCCGTAGAACCGCCAGACGTTCTCGAAGTCTTTATAGGACATTCTCACCTGACCCAGCACCGGGTCGCCGATTGTTATCGTCTCATCGCCAACCTCCAACACCGCAACGCAGTGGTCGAGCAGAAACGCATCCTTTATCACCGCCAGCGTTACATCTGCCTGGCGAAGCTGGCTTACCGAATCAAAGCGGCGGAACTGACAGTGCAGCCCCTGGGCACCATAGCGGTCCTGGAGCGCCTTGTAAAGACACCACGGCAGGGTGCCTGCAACGGGACTTGAGTGCGAGAGGATTGCTATCTCTCCTTCCTGGGCCGAGAGACCCAACTGACGCAATGCAGTTACCGCAGCAGCCGGCCCACAGGTATAATTAGTGGTCTGAACACACACATTGTCGGCGCCGACCTTCGTCTGCAAATGTGTGAGGTCCGCCTTAATCAGTGCAGGGACGAGAAACGGCAGCACCGCCCCCCAGATGACTGCTACAATCATCACCACAAAGACAATGACTTTTTCAGCCGGCCGTTTGAGTCGGCCAAGCAGCGTCATAGAACCCATAGTAGCCGCGAGGCCTATAATGACGAATCGCATCCGCCCGCCGAAAACCCAGGCGAGCAGGGGGACAAATGCTTTTATGCTAACGTGAGCGGCAACAGCGAGTAACGCGATGAGGGCCATCGGCACAAGATAACCCCAGACCCAGTGAGGATTTTTAAGACGTGAGAATATGCGTCCGACCACTGCCCCAAATACAGCGGTCAGTATCACACCTGCTGTTTCAAACCACCCGCCCATTTTTCTTCCCCTGCCACGAACCGCCACTGAGGAGATGGCCACCCTCTCCGCCTCGCCAGAGGCGAGTAAACTTCGGCGGACAAGTCTTCAATTGGCCCTTCTCCCTGCGGTTCAATAACAAGTGTATCAGATTGCGGGACGCAAATCAAGAGAATTTCGCGGTATCGGCCCACGCCGAAGGGGATGTATCGGTCACGGTTGCCGTTGACAAGTCCGTTCGGCGGCTCTACAATCCACCCACAAGTGGCTGTGCTCTGTTGCAGGATAGATGGGATTGTTAAGGGTTTGTTATGAAGCCGACGGAAATACTCAAGGGCGAACACAAGATTATCTTAGTTGCGCTGGCCGGGGCGGAGAAGCAGGCCAAGGCGATTGAAGCGACCGGCAAAATCGACGGCGACAAGATGGAAAGAATACTTGACTTTTTCAGGAATTTCACCGACCGCTGTCACCACTCAAAGGAGGAAAAACACCTCTTTGTCGCCTTGCAGCGGCGAGGGTTTCGCCCCGACGTGGGGCCAATTGCGGTGATGTTAGCTGAGCATCAGCACGGGCGAAATCGGTTGAAGGCAGTAGCTGACGCTTTGCCAAAGGCGCGCACCGGCGACAGGGCCGCCCTTAGGCAGGCGAGAGAAAATCTTGCGGCATATGTCAAGCTGCTCAAAGAGCACATTGTCAAGGAAGACAACGTCCTGTTCGCTATGGCCGACAAGGCCCTTACTGCCGGGGACCAAACCGCTTTGTCGGAGGCCTTCGAAAAAACCGAGGCAAATGAAATGGGCGAAGGGGTCCACGAAAAATACCACAGAATTGCACAGGAACTGGCGGCTGACCCCCAGCCCGGGACTGGGGGCTAAATACCTGAATTTTGATATTCGATGCGTGGATTTTATAAAGTATTAACGGTGTTGGTTTTAATCGCGTGGTGCCGGTTGGCGTCTGCGGATTGTCCTAAATTTTTTGCGGGGCACAAAGTCGGCACTATCCAGTCGTCCCTGATAGACGAGGCATCGGGCATAGCAGCCAGCCGAAAGAATGCGGGCGTTTTGTGGATTCATAATGACGGCGGCCCGCCGTGCGTGTATGCGATTACGCCGGAGGGTAAGCATCTCGGAACATACAATCTTGAGGGTGCGCGAGTGCGCAACTGGGAGGACATCGCTATCGGCCCCGGGCCTGACCCAAACGTTGATTATCTTTACGTCGGCGACATAGGCGACAATCATTCCCGGCGCAAGAGCATCAAAATATACCGCGTGTCTGAGCCCGCCGTTGATGCTAATCAGCCGGCTGCAAACGTTACTCTCACCGGCGTCGAAGCAATTGAGCTGCTCTATCCTGACGGCCCGCGAGACGCCGAAACGCTGATGCTCGACCCACTGACAAAAGACATCTACGTCATCTCAAAGGAAGGGCAGAGTAAGGTTTACAGGGCCGTATATTCCCAGTCCGCCTTCGCTAAAGCTACGGCGGGCAGGTCAACCACCGCCAAAACCACGTTGGAGTATGTTACTAAGCTGTCCTGGGGGACGGCCACGGGCGGCGACGTCTCACCCGACGGGCAGATGATTATCGTCAGAGGTTACTTCGCAGCATCGCTGTGGCGGCGTCCCAAAGATGCGCTGTTGTGGCGGGCCTTTAATAGTAACGAATGTAAGGTCCCTCTCATCTTCGAGCAGCAGGGCGAGGCGATTTGTTTTGACGCCAGCGGCGCCGGCTACTTCACCACCAGCGAAAACAAGCACCAGCCGATTTATTATTTCCCGCGAAACCAACAAAATGGGAAATAACTGAGCTATTCGACTGGAATGATTTTATAAAAGCGCGCCTCCTGTTACGGTATACAACGCCGCGGTCAGAACTCGCAGTTTTTGTTTATTCTCTGCGGTCTCTGCGGTGAAAGGTTTAATCGACGGCGATGACTTCTTTGACCTGTGGGATTTTTTCTCTGAGGAGTCGTTCGATGCCCATTTTCAAGGTCATCTGCGCGCCCGGGCAGCCGGAGCAGGCGCCCTGAAGGCGGACCTTGACGGTGCTGTCGTTCTCTGTTGAGACGAGTTCGACGTCGCCGCCGTGACTTTGCAGACTGGGCCTGATGGCGTCGATTATCATTTTGACCTTCTGCTCGAAGGTATCGGTTTTCTTGTCACCACAACCGCATTGCTCGCACATAGTTGGTCTCCAAATGCTATTTGCTGATTCAAGACGTTTGTTGTAAAGCATCATTATATCGAAATTTGCCGTTGTGCCCACATAATTTTATACGATTTTCGATGAGGGCAGGGCAGGTAATTTGTGATAGGGACGGGAAAATTTGCCGAAAACATTTGACAGAGTGGCCCGTAAGGGCTACGATTGTATTGCATTTGACTGAAAACAGGCAAGTGTAGTCCTGAGATTCGCCAATGGCGGAGTTTTGGGATTATGGTTGGGCCAGAAACTTTGTCTGGGCAGGTCGTTCCTGTGGTGGGGACGGCAGGCCTTGCGAGGCGGCCCGAAAAACTGTAGTTTGCCGGAATATGTCCCGTCTCGGTGTAAACGCCGAGCCGTGGCAGGCAGGAAAGGAGTATGTAATGAAATCCGATTCTTCACAGTCAGCCGGTTCGGCTGAGAAATTCCCAACTCTTACAGGCGCTGAAATTGTCGTTCAATCGCTGATAGCAGAAGGCGTG
>CAYUIL010000042.1:0-168 GCA_964444715.1 uncultured Pirellulales bacterium
CTTTTCACCGCCCCAAGCGAAGCTAAATCCACATACCGCCAACTGTTCACGATGTCCGTCCCCTCGGCCAGGTAAAAATCGCACCTTCCCGTCTCCACGCCAGCCGCATCTTTTCCTATCATCGTTAGCAAGAACCAGTCGTCGCCGCCGAATTTCTTGGCAAAGGCA
>CAYUIL010000042.1:178-12933 GCA_964444715.1 uncultured Pirellulales bacterium
CCCCATAAAGCATCGAATAATAAGCATAGTTGTTGTTCGTTACATACAGCCCGCCGACAATCATCGGCTCATCCAGCGTCATCATCGGCGGCGTCCCCCACTCCCCGGAGCCGTAGCCCACTGCGTAGATTGAGCTGCCGGCTTGTCCCTCGCCGGTTATCGCGTTATACTGACTTGCCCAGCCCTCGGCGGCGGTGTCGCTGATATTCGAATATGCAAAGCCGTGCCACGACCCATACGTCGAATTGTAATCGTTGCCAAACCACGCGCTGCCGCTGGTAAATCCGCCCGAGCCGTCCGAGCCGTTCCAGTATGACTGCGGCCCCAAAGTCAAATCCTCAAAATCCGCTATGCCTTCCGCCTTAACCAAACCACAAACTCCAAGCACTAAAATCACGCACAAACCTCTCATCACCTTCTCCGAAGCCATTTGCCCTTCTCCACCATCTCAAAATATTCTCTTTCATGTTTTCTTCACCTCCTTGCCCCTTCCTCTCTCGTTCATTCTTCCTTCAAACCATTCGAATCTTTTTTTCGCACCTCCTTTCACGCAACAAGCGTCGGACCGCGCAAAATAAAAAGCCGTCATTCCCGCGAAAGGAACGACGGCCTCATAAACTCAAAACAGACCAAGCGCATCAACTGCGCTATGCTGCACCGGCTCAGGGTTCCGTTCCGCGAGAACTCCATTTACCATTTATAAACCACAGGCAGGTTTTCTGACTCGCGCCTTACCTACGAGGCTCCTTCCCACCCCGCACTAATCTTCGTTTCCCTGAAGATTGGTGCGAAACAGTGGACATCCGCCTCTCGGACTTCCGATTCATCATCGGAACAGACGCTTACAGCCGCGGGTCGGTCTCGGCTTCTACCGAGTTCCCATTTTGTTATCCCAAGGCATTTGCCTCAGAACCTGTGGCTATCCTGTTTCTTTTCCAAAGAGCTTTGATAATTTCCTTTTACCTCTCCCCTGCGCATAATGCAACAAAAAAATAAAAAATTTTTGTGATAGGACTTTTTTGGGGGTAGGAAGAGGAGCCCGATAAATGACATCAGGACACGTTGCTGTGTTGAAAACCTTATGCGGTATAAGTCAGCGGGGTTTTAGTGAGGGGAGCCGGCGCTGATGTGGGCGGCAAGGAGGATGTGCCTTAGCCGGTCGATGTTGAGATGGTCGAGGTAATCTTCGGTGAAATCCAGCCGGAAACGGCCATTGAAGTTTCTGATGCGTCTTTTGAGCTCGTCCCTGTCGAGGGCTGCGATTGAGGTTGCGGTCTGTTCGAAGAGTTTCCTTGAATCCATTACATCACCTCTATTTCTACGACACTATTCTGAAGTTGGGCCGGCGATTTTGGTATCGGCCAGAGAATGGGGGTTCTTTTGCAGGAATTGACGTGTTGCCTAAGAAGCGTTCAAATTGGCCTGCGTTTGCAAAAAAATTAGTATGCGATTTATAGTATGGTCTGATAAGTTTCTGATATGAAGACCGAGGCGTTGGATTATGTTCTGCCGGAAGAGTTGATTGCGCAGCAGCCGGCCAGGAGTCGCAGCGAGTCGTGGCTGCTGGTTTTAGAGCGGCGCAGCGGTCGAGCAGCCGACAGTCGGTTTGCAGAAATCGGGGGATATTTGCGTCCCGGCGATTGCCTTGTGCTGAATGATACGAAGGTATTGGCCGCGCGATTTTACGCGAGGCGCCAGACGGGCGGGAAGTTAGAGGGGTTGTTTTTGGAGCAGCCGGACAAAGGCGTATGGGAGGTGATGCTGAAGGGGCTGGGCAAGGTCAAGACGGGGGAGAGGATTCGACTGAAGGATATCAGCGGCGAGGATTTTTGTTGTGCGGAGGTGGTTGAAAAGAAAGGTGATGGCAAGTGTCTGCTGAAGGTCGAAGCGGAGGGGCCGGCGGAAAAAGTGCTGGAAAGGATTGGTTTTGCGCCGGTGCCGCCATACATAAAGCGGAATGCGGATTTGCGGCAGGCGGCGAAAGATAGGCAGCGATACCAGACGGTTTATGCACGTCGGCCGGGGGCGGTGGCGGCGCCGACGGCGGGTTTGCATTTTACGAAGAAGCTTATCGGGCAGCTTGAGAGCGGGGGTATAAGGATTGCATATATCACGCTGCACGTGGGCGAGGGGACATTTAAGCCGGTGACGGCGGAAGAAATAGAAGGGCACAAGATTCACCCGGAGCGGTTCAGCATCGACGCCGGGAATGCACGCATAATAAACGAGACAAGAGAAAAAGGGGGCAGGATTATTGCGGTGGGGACGACATCCGTGCGGGTGCTCGAGGCGGCGGCAGCCGGCTCAAGGGTGCAGGCAAACAGCGGCCAAACACAGTTATTCATAACGCCCGGGTATAAATTCAAGATGGTGGATGCGATGGTTACGAATTTTCATCTGCCGAGGTCAACGCTGCTTGCTTTGGTTGCGGCGTTTGCGGGTCTTGATACGATACTGGCCACCTACAGGCACGCCGTTGAAAAGCGATACCGGTTTTACTCTTACGGCGATGCGATGCTGATAATGTAGCCGGGCTTGACGGTGCATTGCAGAAAAAGACGCGTCTTGCATATTGACGAACAAGCATACGCAGCAGATAATTAAAGAACAAGAAAAGAACAGGCCAAACAATGCAAATTTGAAAAGGAGCAGAAGATGAAGACCTGGGGAAAGAAATGCATCCTGGTTCTGGTGGCGTTGGTAATTGCTTTGGGGTCAGTGACGACAATAACGGGCTGCAAGGCAAAGAAGAGCGAGGCCCCGGCGGGAAAAACGGCTGAGCCGGCGAAGGAAGCTGCCGAAAAGGCAATCGAGGAATAAGCGGACAATCCCGCAAAAGACATACAGCACCTTTAGTGTTGTTGCAACCGGTGTTGGCTGGGGCATTAGGATAGTTCCTGGTTAAAAGCTATTAGGTAAGGAGTCGGCGTTTTTCTGTTTAGCACCAGGCGCAGGGGGAGGATATTAGGCAAGCAGGAGACGAAAAATGAACAGGAGAATTTTGGCAAGTTTGGTTTTGGCGGCGGTTGTGGTTTATGCCAGCGGCTGCGAAACGCAATGCAGTGCAAAAACAAGTAAGGAGCCAGGAGAAATGAGCGTTAAGGTGGAACCATTCGGCAAAACGGCGGACGGACAGGCGGTGGAAATAGTGACGATGACGAACAGCAACGGCATTGCGGCGAAGATTACGACCTACGGCGGGATTCTGGTCTCGATGGAGGTGCCCGACCGTAACGGCAAGCTGGGTGACGTTGTATTGGGTTTCGACAAGCTGGACGGGTATCTCAAGCCGCATCCGTGTTTCGGGGCGATAATAGGGCGGTATGCGAACCGGATTGGCGGGGCAAAGTTTAAGCTGGATGGCTCGGAATACAAGCTGGCGGCGAATGACGGTAATAATACTTTGCACGGCGGAATAAAGGGGTTCGACAAGGTTGTCTGGAAGATTGAGAAGGCAGAAGCCAAAGGCAATAGGGCCGAACTGAAGCTGGGCTACCTAAGCAAGGACGGCGAGGAGGGTTTTCCGGGCAATTTGAAGTGCATTGTCACTTACGCGCTTACGGCGGACAACGAGTTAGAGATAAAATATGAGGCGACGACCGACAAGCCGACGGTTGTGAATCTGACGAATCACGCCTACTGGAATCTTGCAGGGCAGGGCAACGGAGACGTTTTGGGGCACGAGCTGATGATAAATGCGGATAAATACACCGCGGTCAATAAGGGGCTGATACTGACGGGCGAGCTGAAGAGCGTGTTGGATACGCCGCTGGACTTCACAAAGCCGATGACAATCGGGTCGCGGATAAGGCAGGTCGATATGGGCGGCTACGACCACAACTATGTGCTCAACGGCAAAGCCGGCCAGATGAAGCTGGCCGCGAGAGTGTATGAGCCGACAAGCGGACGGGTGATGGAGATACAGACGACCGAGCCGGGGGTGCAATTCTACAGCAGCAACTGGTTGGACGGCACACTGAAGGGCAAGCAAGGCAAGGTGTACAATAAGCACGGTGCGCTCTGCTTAGAGACGCAGCATTATCCGGATTCGCCGAACAAGCCGGAATTCCCGTCGGTAGTGTTGCGGCCGGGTGAGAAATACAAGACGGTGACGGTGCATAAGTTTACGACGAAATAAACCGGATTCCTGCCTTGGCGGGAACGACAGCGTAAGCCATCAGGCGAGATAGATTTTGTCGGCGGGTTTGATTGTGGGGATTTGGTCGGCCGGCTAAACACGTACTGAAGAAATTTGTTGAAAGCTGGAAGGAAAAGCATTATCCGCCGAAGCGCAAAAAAACAGGAGACGAGGTCCCCCCCGTTGCACAAATCATTCGGTCAGCAACCCCGTCTCCTTCGAAGAAGAGAGGAGAAGAGAAGGCGTTGGTTTTCCAACTGCTTCACTTAAAACATAGGGAATGTTTTGGGAAAATCCAAAGGCGAGGGGCTGATTTTCGACTTACTGTTTAATTTTTTCGGCTCGACCGCCCATACCTAAAGTGGGTGAAAACAGAAAACAAAAAATAGACGGGGGATGGTTTAATCGGTGTTGTTTTTTACGGACGTTGGGTCCTTGTCCTGTTCGATGGCCTGTATTTTCCTTACTCTCCTGAGGTGTCTGCCGCCTGCGAAGTCGGTGTCGAGCCAGACCTCGACCATTCTCTTAAGAAGGACCTCGCCGAGGAGTTCGCCGGAGACACAAAGCACGTTTGCGTCGTTGTGATGGCGTGAAATGCGGGCGCTTAGCTCATCATAACAGAGCGCGGCCCGCACGCCCTTGACTTTATTGGCGGTTATACTCATTCCTATGCCGGTGCCGCAGGCGAGGATGGCCCTGTCGGCCCTTTTTTCAGCCACGGCCCTGGCTGCAAGATATGCGGGGTCGGGATAATCAACCGGATTGCCATCGAGTGTCCCGACGTCAATGCACTCGTGGCCGAGCTGAGTGACTATGGTCTTAATCAGCTCTTTGGCCTTGTAACCGCGATGGTCGCTTCCAACCGCTATTTTCATAACACCATCTCGCCAATCCTTTTTCTTATGGCTTTATCAATCAGTTCGGCACAGTTGTCATACACCGCCTGTGACTGACCTATCGGGTCCGCAATATCGGTATCTTCCGCAAGCAGAGAGCACTTACCCGCTGCTTCGGGACTAATTTCCACAACAGCATCCCGGTGTACCCTCGCAAGTGCGAAAATCAGGTCGCTTTGTTCAATCAGATGTCTGCTCAGGGCCCTGCTTCTGTGGCCGCTGATGTCACAGTCTTTTGCTGCACAAACCCTCACGGCCTCAGAGCTGGCGGGAAAACCGACAATGCCGAGCGTGCCCGCAGAGGTAATTATATAACCCTTTTCTTCGAGCCGGTCAATGGGGCAGCGTAACTTTTCGGCGAGGTATTTCTTGAACAGTCCTTCGGCCATAGGGCTTCTGCAACTGTTGCCCGTGCAGACGAAAAGCACCGTAACCTGCACCATTTCAAGGAGTTGTGATTCCGAATAAACGCCCTGCCTGAGTATTTCGAGGCCAATTTTACCCAGCCGGACGACCGTGCTGCTTTTGGCATATTTACAGGGGCTGCCGTCCAGCACCATTTCAATTTGGCCAGCGAACTGCTCAATGACCTGACCTGCATCTGCCGCAGGCGACTGTCCGCTGGCATTCGCGCTCGGCGCTACAACCGCACTCATAACGTGGGCCAGCAGCATCGACGCAATGGGGTTATCAGGACAGCGAATCCCGATTGAGCGGTCACGGTAAAGATTGTCAAACACTTCCGGCGGGAGTTTGGCTTTTTGCAGAACGATATCGCTGTCGTCAAGCTCAAAAACTATTGTCAGCGGTCCCGGCCAAGCGCTTTTGATTAGTTTTTTCGCCCGCAACCCGATTGCGGGGACATACCGCGAGATATCGGTCGGATTAGCGATATGGAGGGTGTAGTATTTATCCGCCGGCCGGCCTTTAAGCTGGTCGAGCCGGGCCAGCGACTCATTGCTGATGCGACAGCCGATGCCGTAAACGGTCTCTGTGGGAAACGCGACCAGCCCGCCGGAATCTATTACCGACGCCGCCTCTTTTATCGCCGTTGAGTCGATATTGGCAACATCAAGTTTGACAACCTTCGTTTCCACGAAGGCAAAACATACACAAAACTCAGAACAATGGCAAGACAACTCAGGCCCAGTTACGACCGACTTTTAATTTTTACTCATTTGTCGGCTGCGGCTGTGGAGGGAAGATATGGTTGAGGAAGATTTGGAGGTCGTTTACATCGAGAAGGCCGTCGGAGTTGATGTCGCCGAACAGATAACGGTCGGGAGTTTCAATGCTCGCGAGTATATTGTCTAACAATGCCTTCACATCGAGGTCGTTGACGGAGCCGTCGGCGTTGAGGTCGAGCCAGAGAGAGTCGTCCCTGGCAGGTTTTGGTGCGACGTTCCAGGCCAGGCCGTAAGGCGGGGTAACTTGCGGCTGGTTGACGTCGTGGTCATAGCTGTATGAGACGACGATTTCGTAATCAGCGATGTTGGCATCCGCCGGTAGGTAAATGTGCTCGACGTTGTCGGTTCGGCTGTCGCTGTAATCGAGCAGGTAAGCATTGTTAGGGTCGTTTGAGTCAACGGCCCATACATCAAGGCGAAGGTCAGCGTCTTTTTCTCTGTCGTGCTCGAAGGGATAATCGGCGGCGAAGTGTTTGTTCCAGACCACCGTCGCGGTAATCATCTTGTCCGCCGGTTCCGGAATCGTGATTTTGTAGATGTTGGCGGGTGTTTGTTCGTGGTCGAGTTTATTGATGTCCCAGCCGGTTGTAGGGCAGGCGTCCGGCAGGTGACGACCCGCCAATAACTGCCTGTGCGCCTCAAGTGCGTTGACCATTCCCGCTCCCTGCAGATAGTCGAGAGGCACATCGTGGTCATCATCTTTTGACAAGCGGCCTTTGTGCCAATAGGGCAGCTTGATGGCGGAGTTTAGCAGGAGGGCCTTTATGACGCAGTTGCCGCCCTCGCGTTCAGTGGCGGGCTGAAGGTTCGGGTCCAAAGAGGCCTGCTGTATCAGCAGGGCGGCGGTTCCGGCAACAACCGGCGTGGCGAAACTCGACCAGGTGCCCGTCGGCTCATAGATGTCCGGCTCGCCTGCGACGGCGGCAAGGCAATTTCCCGGAGCCACGATATCTGGCTTGCAGCGGCCGTCGGAGGTCGGCCCCTTGCTTGAGTATTCGGGATATACAAGGGCGAACCGCGAAAGTCCCGTCGCGGCATCAGTGGTATTGAGCGATTTTACCACACCGACGCCTGTAACGTTTGCGCCGGCACCGGGATACAAAACCGGGTCCGATGCGCTGGAGCCATTGCCTATGCCGATGACAACCGTCAATCCATATCGCTGCGCCATCGCCTCGATGCCGCGAGTCCACCAATCCTCGAACTGATAGCCAATGTCGGCAGTGATAATGTTGACATCCGGGGCCGAGCCGGGGAAGACGTTGTTGATAAGGAAGTACCAGAACTCGAAGATATCGGCCTGTGCCTCGGGCGCCGCCCCCTGGTAATAGAACCTGCCGAGCTGCCCGTTGTATGCGTTGGGGTCCTGACCGAATAAAATCGAGCAGACGGCGGTCGAATGCGCCGAGACACCCGCCGGCAGGTACTGCAGGTCGTGAAAGATAAATCGTGTGTTTTTGAAACAATCATGGTCGCCGTCGGGTCGGTAATCATTTTGCGGCGTGCCTTCAGTGTAAGTGATGCTTCTGCAGATGACGGCGAATTTGACACCGGCACCGGTAAGGTTGGGGTCAAGCTGCCTGAGCCGATACAGGCCGGCGTAATTAAGCCCCTGCGGCTGAAGCGGTTCGACAAGGGCTTCTACTGATATCAGCCGAACATCCTCACTACCCCGAGCGGAGTCGAGGGGCGTCTGAACGGCCGGCTGCTCGGCCAAGGCGACACATGCCAGGGCCGACAGGAGCAAAATCCCCGTTATCAGGTATGAAAACCGCGTTTTTATATGGCACTGAGCCACCGTATCCTCCGCAGGTAACCACCGGCAAACATCGGTGTTCCAAAGTGTTTTATTATGATACCACAAAACATCACCGTTTTCAAGTAATTCTGTTGCAAGCCAGAAACTTTCATCCAGTATATTTCGGCACACAGGCGGCTCCAGACCACAAAAACAGCCCGCAATTCGGCAAAAAAGATTTCCGCGAACCACGTGGCGAAAATTTTTTACCGGATTTAAGATTTTTCGCTTGACAGCAAGAAAGGGCTACCCATAATTGCTCCAAAACCTATAGAGCGGAAATACAGATTATGCAAAGACGGCGCACACCCAAAAGCGCGTTTACTTCAGATTGCACGGAGATGGTGTATTTCCACGACAGCAGAAGGAAAGTGGAAGCAGGTATTTCTCAAGTTCAGGAGCAATACTATGAAGATTCTTAATGGTTCAAACCTGGGTTTCGTCGGAGAACTTGTGCTGGGTGTGATTATCGCCTGGCTGGCCGCTATCCCTCAGCAAACGGCCGGCGAACGGCTTCGCGGCAACTGCCCGAGCAAAAATGGGTGCATCGGCGAATCGTACATATTCTGCGGCCCGAAAGTGCCAGGTGACCCTATGATGTCCTGCGAATCGATGGCTTACCAGTGCATTATCGTCCCAGGCGGCGGGGGTACCTGCTACAAGGGAAGTCCGAGCGGGTGTTTGACGGACGGAAACTGTCAAGCACAATGGCATGAGGCCTGCGTGAGCAGCTAAGGATGTCTGACTCAAGTGAAAACAGAAGCGGTGTTTTTCAGGGTTCGGCCGGCTGACACAACAGATTAAACCAGTCCGGCAGGTGTGACGTTGTGCGATAGAGTTGCGGTTTTGTGGATGTGATACAGGAGTATATATGTTTGATGTTTGGGGAGCAAATTATGATTCGCAGATTGCAGTTGTTGGTCGTTCTAACTATCTCCGGCCTGGCGATTTGCAGCGATTTTGTCTTCGGGCAAAGCGGTATGAATCCTGACGCCGCTGCAATACTGGAGCGATACAGGCAGTCACTTTCGTGGCTGGAGTCGGTGTCGATGAAAATTGACATCTACGGCGTTCCAACGGGCATTCCCGACAAAGGACCGTTCGGTTCTACCTTTCTGTTCCGCCACGACCACGGCAGGACGGAATGGCGAGGCAGGGTATTTTCATACGACAAAGACGGCAACATTGACCCCAACATCAATCTCACAATCGGCAACATCTTTACTAATGACCGCTATGTCAGCTTCGACACTCCGGTGAACGAACCATTGAGACGCGCGTTTGTCAGTAAAGATACCAATGAACATTTGCAAAGGGCCCTTGATAACTCAGGCAAAGGCAGCCCATTGTGGGGACGGGTTTATGGCAACGACTACAAAAGCGTTGCAGACCTGCTGGCTGAATCATCTGACCTCACAACGCATCAGGAAACCCTCGACGGTGTCGCTTGTTACGTCCTGCAGGGAACCTCCAAATACGGCAGGGTAATCGCCTGGGTTGCACCACAAATGGGCTATAGTGCTCTGAAATGGTCGATTGAGAAGAGAAAGGGCATCGACCTGCTCGGCGACAAACTTAGTCCGATGGATTCCTGGGTGGCGGTGTTTGACTCGGTCAAGTTCCAGGAAATAAATGGCTGGTTTGTCCCGACTACGGGGGTGTTTGTTCTTCTAAGGGTCCCTAACAAAGACACAGGTGAGATTATTATCCGCGATGAGTATGCGATAAGCAACATCCAACTGAATCCGGATTTCGACTCAATCGGGGCATTCAAGATTGATTTGCCTAATGGCGCGCGTATCTATCTGGAGGGGGCGCAAGGGGTACGATACAAATGGAAAGACGGCGTGGTCGTAGCCGATGTCGACGGCCCGACCTTCGAAGAAATCGACAAAACAATAAACCAACTGAAAAACTAAGGCAAATAAACCCTGGCTTGTAAAAACCCGGTCCAAACCGTGTATCTGCTTTCTATCAGTACCGGAGGCAACAGTTATGGCAAAACGAATAATTTCAGCGTCCTCGTGTCCTGCTTGTCTTGTTATTGGGTTGCTTGCTCTTATCCTTCGATTACACTCAGGACAGGTCCTGGCTGGAGTCGGACAGGGGATTTCGATGCAAGTTGACCAGGCAACGGCGCAGATTTTCTCGCTTATCGAGGCAGGCAAATCAGCCGAGGCCGATGCGGCGGTTGACAAGCTTATTACCGACTACGCCGGTAACGCAGGTCTGTTCCCGTCGATTGTGACTATCGCGGACACTTACTGCTGGCGAAAGATGTATGACAAGTCCGAGCGGCTGTGTCGTCTCGTCATAGACAAATCGCCGGACAGCCCGTGGGCAACCAAGGCCCAGCTGGGTCTGGCCCGGCTTGAGATTCTTTCTCTTATTGAAGGAGGGAAGTACTCATCGGCACAGCAGCAGACTGATTTGATGGTTGCCGATTTCAGGGAAGAGCTGAACCTGCCGGTGGCTCTGTTTCATATCGGCCAGGAGTTCGGCTGGAAGGGACAATTCGACAAATCGAAGGAAGTTTTTGACCGCCTAGCTGACAGGTTCCCGAACAGTTCGGTTGCACAACAGGCCAAGTTGTGGTCGGCCCGGGCCAATATCTGTGCGCTTATCGAGCAGGGTAAGGATGAGCAGGCTCTTGCGGCTATAGACAAGCTGATTAGTGATTTCAAGAATGATGCGGGATTACCCGAGGCGGCGCACTGGGTAAGCAAGGAGTTCGAATGGGTCAAAGGAAGGGCGGTGGAGGAGGGGGCTACACGCTTCGATGCGCCTAAAAGAATTTATCAGCGATTAGCGAAGGAGTTCGACGACAGTTCTTACGGCCAGCAGGCCGAGTCGGACTATAAGCGGCTGACGCACAGGATAAAGATATTCACGCTGATGGACGAAGCCAACTACAAGGGGGTCGATACAGCGATTGAACAAATGGCCGCTGATTTTGCTGGTCGCCCTGAGATTATTGCCAGCGAGCTTTGCTGGATTGCCAGCGAATACGAGAAGCACCCGGACAAGGCAGACAAGGCCAGTGCGATGTGGGAGCGTGTGGCAGTAGAATTCCCCGAAAGCAGCGAATTTAGTGGGGCCGTTTCTGGCGCGGTTCGTATGGCTATTGAGGCGGAGGTGAGGACAGACGCCAAGAGTGAGGCAGATGACGTGGTGGGGCGACTGAGGGAGCAACTGCGGGGGACGCCGCGCCTTGCGTCCGCATTATATCTGGCGGGGGAGGCGCATCGCGTGCAGGCAGGAATATACGAACAACTGAAAGCAGACCCGGCGAGTGCAAAGACGCATCTGGAGAAGGCGGCTCAACTATACGGTGAAGTTATACGGCTCGCGGGCGAATCCGACCAGGCAATGCAGGCCTATTTGCGCCTGGGACGCTGTTATAGCAGGTTGCAGAGGTCCTCGGACGCATTGAACTGTTACAAAAAGATAAGGGAAACCTGGCCGGGGAGTCAGTTCGAGCCAGATTGCCTGGAGGGCATAGGAATCTGCTATGAAGAGCTTGGCAAGCAAGGCCTGGTAAGTTCGAGCGAAGCCGATTACGAGAGCGAGCAGGCATACAAAGAACTGGTGGAGAAATATCCTGACCGCCCGCAGAGTACTGAAACACTGCTGAAACTCGGGTGGCTGACCTTCAGGCAAAGCAGGTTGCAGGATGCAATTTCCTGGTTTGAGCAGGGTCTGGCAAAGTTTCCTAAAGACAGCAAGCCGGCGGACGTTCTTTATGCGCTGGCGAGGATGTACGAGAAGACGGGGCAATTGGAAAAGGCCAAACTGATTTACGACGAGCTGCTCCGGACCTGCAATGATACTGCTGTTGCAGAGGCGGTGAAGGCGAGACTCGAGAAACAATCAATGCCCCCTCAGGAATAACCTAAAGACGAGCCAACAAAGAGAGGTTTTAGCGGCGTGGTGAAAGCACGAGCAGCCAATCCATACGAATCTGTGGTTCTTCTGACAGTTTCCCTCCTGGGCCTCTGGTTTGCGCCTCAGAAATGTTGTCGGGCGGCAGAGGCGAATACGGTTTCCGGCACCGGCAAGACCCAGCAAAAACCATCGGGCGGCTATTGCGGAATTTACTGTTTATACTCGGCGATGAAGATGTTTGGGGTTAGCGTTGACCCCAATGAGCTGATGCGGCCTGAATATATCGGCTCGCCTGCGGGAAGCTCGCTTGCGGAATTGAAAAAGTGCGCCGAAACTTATGGCTTACACGCGGCACCGGTTACTCACCTATCCACGAGAGACCTTCGCGGCTTGTCCTGTCCCGTGATTCTCCACATCAAGTCGGCACCAACCCAAAAATATTACGACCACTATGAGTTGTTTATTGGGACAAGGCAGGACAAAGCATTCGTTTATGACCCGCCGACACCGGTTGAGTCAGTGCCCTTCTGGACATTGGCACCGAGGTGGGACGGCAGCGGATTGCTCATATCGGATAAACCCATAAATCTGAGCACGGTCTTTGCGCCTGCACGCCGGCAGTTCGCGGCCTGCGCGGGGATTGCAGCAGCGATTGTCCTGGCGGCAAGGTGGGGACGCCGTTGTTTGTCCGCTCGTCACCCGGTGGTGTCGAGAAAACAGACACTATTGCTCAGTTTTTGCCAGTGTGCGGTTTTGATATTAGCGGCAATATCGTGTGGTTTCGCGTATCATTACACCAACGATGAGGGCTTTATCGTCCGTCAGGAAGCGACGGCATCCCTTCAACAGGC
>CAYUIL010000043.1:0-12892 GCA_964444715.1 uncultured Pirellulales bacterium
CGATAGCGGTATTTGCCCTGCGGTAGTTTGACGGCCGCCTGCCAGACGCCGCTTTCGCCGACCTTCTCCAATGGCAGCTTCGACGGCTGCCAGTCGTTGAAGTCGCCGGCAACCTGCACGGATTTGGCACGCGGATACAGCGTCACGAACGCTACCGCGTCGTTGACCTGGTTGACGCCATAGTAGTCGCTGAGCTTGGCATCGGTGGCAGCGAAATTCGGCTGCTTTGCCTCGGCCTGCGCCGCAACCGGCTTGGTCTCGGCCCGCACCGCCACCGGCTCGCTCTTCGGGGCCTTGGGTCTGGGCGGTTCTATCGCCTTAATCTGTGGCTTCGCCTTCTCCAGCAGCTCATTTGCCGTCGCGCTTATCGCCTCCAGCTTCTCCGACAACGATTCGATAATCTGCCGGCGCTGCTGCCCCGGCTGCATCTGCAAAATCTCTTTTACCAGGGTCTGGAAATCGTTATGCCCTTTGCTCGCGGCATCGTATTCGCCAATCGGCTGGCCGAATGACGCCGCCTCCTTGAGCTTCGTATTGAAATTGACCACCGTCTTGAACATCTTGTCGCTGAAATGCGTCCGCAGCTCAGACAGAATCTCGCGGGCCATCTTTGTGCGGATGTCATACATACTTGCCAGCACCCTGACGTTGATGTTCTGATTGCACCGCTGGCAAAGGATAGCAAGCGTCTCTAATTGTTTGCTCAGGCCGTGCAGCGAAAAATAACCCGTCTCGACGGGCAAGATAACGTCCGTCGCGGCCCGCAGGGCGTTGAACGTAAGCAGACCCACCGCAGGCGGACAATCTATGATGACGTAGTCATACTGGTCTTTGACCGTATCGAGGACCTTTCTGAGGCACTCTTCCCGCTCAGGCAGCCCGGCCATTTGCTGCTCAAAGGCCGACAGGTCGATGCTCGCCGGCGCAAGCTCCAGCTTGTCGTTGATTTCCCACAGCACCTCCCCTAAGCGCATCGGCTCGTCTCTGGTAAAACTGATGAGCACGTCATAGATGCTCTGCTCAATTTGCTCTTCCGGCACCGCCAGGCCGACCGCGCAGTGCGACTGCGAGTCCATATCGACCAGCAGGGTCTTCTGTTCCTGCTCAGCAAGCGCGCTTGCAAGGTTAATCGATACGGTGGTTTTGCCGACGCCGCCCTTCTGATTGACAATAGCTATCGTCCTCATTGTTATCCAAGGCCTCAAAGCAAGGTTTTGGAAAAGCCGGTGACTCCTCTGGCTCAATCCTTATTTATCAGTATCACGAGGCAGTAAGTTGCCCACAGGTTTTTTCGGCAACAGTGGGGAGAAAACTTTATCGTTTTATGGGACCAGCCGATAAAAATCCCCCTTAACAACATTGCAGGTTGGAACTTATCAGCCCCTCGGGGACTTGCCCGCCGTGTGTCTGGCGGGAAAGCCGGACAATAGGCGGGTAATACTGATATCGCGGCTTGAGCCGCTTTTCAGGGCTGGCAACGGGCCTGATACGCCTCAATATCGTGATTACAATACATGAAGTCCTATGAGTTTGGGCGTTTTTCCTTGACGTCCGCCGTACTATGTGTTTAATTGCACACTAAGGTTAGTTGGAGAACGCGGTTGCGGGATTTTTAAGAAAGGGGATTATTATGTGGAGGAAACAAGTCATCACGGCGGTGCTCGTTTGTATAATTGGCGGAGCGATTGCAAATGCTGATTTGATATTGACGGTTAATGGCCTTAATCTTATCAATTCGCCGCTTATGATAGAAGGATTAGGGCCGATTTTGGTTGCAGTTGCGGGAAATACCCCACTCGAAGCGAATGACGTATCGGTGACCGCGACAGGAGGAAGACTTACCCCGCTTTCCGACGTCAATCACAGATATAATTTTGAATTCAATGACAATGACGAATCGACATTTGGTAATGCTTTTTTGATCGCCAACAACGACATTTCAATCGAAGGTAAGACCGTACCGGCTGGAACGACAATTTGTCAGCTTTATTTTTTCTGCGACCGCGAAGCTAATATCATCAGTGTGCTTTATGCAGGTCTGGCAGACCTTATCTCGCCGGAAGAAGAGGAATCTGAATAAGGCGAATTGTTTGCCGAGGATTCGGCTGAGCCGACCGTTGAAAGTGCGGAAGAAACTATGACAGAATCCTTTGCATTATCTGGAGAGGAAGACCCCTCGGTTATGCTCGGGACGGGCGGACAATCGCTTTTGGATAGCACTATTGAAATAAGTTCGGATATAACCACGAATCAAATCTGGACGGCAAACAACACTTACCATATTACAGCCGGCATAAGCGTCCAGGCCCTTCTTGTTATTGAGCCGGGCACAGTAGTAGAGTTCGCATCTGACACGTGGATGGCCGTCAATAATGGCGGCACACTGATTTCAGCAGGCACACCTGATAACCCAATTATATACACCTCCGATTCAGCCACGCCGGGCTACGGAGATTATTATTGCCCGATTTACATCGAGGAAACGGCCTCTACCTCAACGAAGGTAACATACAGTTACATTGAATTTGCCTACATCGGTATTGTGGTATTGAACAACCGTCTGGATAACAGTGTCGAAAACAACTACCTGTATAACAACTCTTACGGAATCCTCGAATACGGCGTTGAGCATACCGATGTTAAAAACAATCTCGTTTATGCTTCTTACTACAACGGCATTGAAATAAATATGGAGTCATACGAAGGCCAGGCGGATGCCGGCAGTCACGTTCTTGTCCAGAATAACACCTGTGATTACTATCAGAATGTTGGGATAGCTGTGTTTGGCGTCGATAACGAGGCCGACGCCGGGGAGGTGGAGCTTACCAACAATATCGTCTCAGAGTCATATCAATATGGCGTTGTGCTTGCCAACGGCTGGATGTATTTTACTGTGGCCAACACCGGTTATTACGGCAACGAAGCCGACAGATTAGGATACGAGGAATCAGAAGAATACAATCCGGCTTACGAAACTGAAATGCCTTATGTCGAAGGCGCGGGTTTAATGCCCTTTTTCTATCTTCGCCAGGATTGCAACTTCATAAACGCCGGCTACGAATATATCGAACAGACGGCACTTATCGGCAAAACCACCGACGTAAACAATTTCCCCGACAGTAACTACACTGACCTCGGTTTTCACTATCCCAACTGGCATTTCTCAAACGCCGGCGACGGCAATAATTTAATGATGGATTTGAGCGCCGACTTGATAGTCAACTTTAAGGATTTTGCAATACTCGCTGCCGGCTGGCAGACGACTTACGACATCGACGACCTGAACGTGATGGCCGACGAATGGCTCAAGGTTGCCAGCGCCCATCTGCCGATTACTGTTACTATCTCCGGCGACCCAAATAATTTGTCGGGCGAGGTCGACATTGGGATTAGTGGTTACGGAATCACAACCAAGCATGCTTTTGTATTTATGGACGGCGAATACATAGACGAACTCGAGTACTTCGACAGCAACACACCACTTTTGCTTGACACCGACAATTATCTAAATGGCAACCGTTCCATTAAGGTTGTCGCAACTGACGTAAACGGGCTTGTTACTGTCTTTGATAAACTTGAAGTGGATTTCAACAATACTTTCCACAGTATCATCGCATCGGATTACTTCCATCCGACCGCCGATTATAAGATATTTGGATTCCACAAGGGCACCGGCTCTTTTGAGGCAAAAGTTACTGATTACGATAACCAGACAATCTGGTCAAATAATTATAGCGGCCAGAGTGTTGATGTGGTAGTTCCGGGGGTAGCATTTGGAAATGAGCAACTGTGCGGACTGTCGATAACGGCCGCTGGTTCCGGCGTTACAAAGCGGGATATAACAAAGAAGTTCAGGCCGGAGGACTGTCCCGCTGGTGTGAGAATGGTGATTATTCTGCCAAATAAAGATGTCTTCAAAAGGAGGAGGTTAGCTATTCTCGAATGTGCAAGCGCCTGTGAAAGGCGAAACGTATCTTGGGTGGCTCTGTATCATCACGACGTAACCGAGGAGAACTTGACGTTTTTATACAATAAGTCAAGCGTCAAATACATTTATTGGGCTGGCCACGCGAATTGGGAGTTGCAGGGGGTTGAAAGGACTTTTACCGAATGCTGGCGATATGAATCGAGCTGGTGGCATTTTAACTGGCAAAAAATCGGCGTATTTTCATGGACAGGAGGGCTGCCGGATGACTGGGACACACGCGGGTTCAGCTTATGGTCGCTTCCGATGCACGACCAATGGAATAAAAAAATTGTATTTGTTGATGGCTGCTTTAGCGCAAAGAAAAGCGATATGGCCGAAGCATACGGAGTGTTTTCATTACAGGGTTATGGCAGTCTTGACCAGATTTACATTGGCTGGACAAAAGAGACCGTAATCCCCCCTCCCGGTACTATAGCCGCCTGGGTTCTTTTTTCCACCGAGGGCGTCAGGATGTTCTGGGAGAGAATGGGTTATGGTGATAGTGTCGATGCCGCGCTTCATTACATCTATATAAATAGTGGAAGCGGAATTAATCAAACATTATGGGGTCTAAATGGGGTTCCCGACCTTGGTGACGTGGATGGAGATGATAACATATTTGTATGGGGCCTCGGATTTATCAACCTCAATGAAATTGAATTAGAACCCTGATAGGAGAATATAGAAATGAAACGATTTGCCGTTCTGCTAATAATCCTATTGGTCTCCTTGTCTTCCTGTAAGAAAGAGCCGAAGAAAATAGATTACATTTGGACAGGGCAAGAAAGGATAAGTCATCTCGTACCCGTTTGTATCGTCTGGTATAAAAAAGTACCGCCGCCAACCGACTCATGGAGGCCGTATAAAACGTTTAACCAGAACGATGCAAATGATATGCGGGAAATCATTTTGCAGCTCTTAAAACCCGAAGAAAAAGAACCAAACCCAAATCTAATAACTGAGGACAAACTCAGTCTTATTTTCTATAATGGTTTTCCGGAAAAATTAACGGTTAGAGAAGTTTACTTCGAGATCAAAGACCAAACATTCATTGGCCCAACAGGAAAGAACAATAAACTTGGGCAGATCCTTCTTGCAAAACAAGAGGTAAGAAAACACTTCTATCGTCCATATTCAGAACTTGGTGCAGGACACTACAATGAAGATTTTTACCGTATAATGGTTATGTGTGAGACTAATCATATGGAAGAACTAAAAAAAATACAGGAAAAGACGGAAAGGGAATTATTAATCCTCTATAAAGGAAATGCAGAACCCAATGAACGTAGCCGACTAAAAGAAGAATGGTGGGGAAAAATAGAATTAGAATTCGCAAAATATCCTGAGGCGTACCCCGATCTCAATGAAATCCGCCACTTTAAAGAAGATTGGTGGGGAAAAATACAAGAAGACGCAAATCGCTCCCGTGAGAACACCGACCAAAATCAGCCAGCAACAAATTAACCTTTCTCGTTGTTCAGCTTGGTAAGGAGCCTTGGGTATGATCGGAGGCACCTATGGCCAGTTTTACCAGTGCTGGTGGGGAGAAAAAGGGATGAGGGCATTGATTTATTTGAAGCTGGAGGGGTCTTCGAGCATCTTTTTCACAAAGTCAAGAAATTGTGCGGCGTAGGCGCCGTTTGTAACCTTGTGGTCGACCGACAGCGTCATATTCATAACCTTGCGAACCCCGATGGAATCGGGGTTGTCATCATCGGGTATACATACCTCCTTTATTTGGCCGACGCCTAATATCGAGCACTGGCCGGGGACAGCAATCGGGATAAAAAAGTCGATTCCGAACGCCCCCAGGTTACTCACCGTTATGCAGCCGCCTTCGAGGTCGTCCAGCGTCAGCAGGTTATTTTTCGCCTTGTCGATAAGCTGTCGGCTGTAACGGGCAATTTCGACAACCGTTTTCTTGTCCGGGTTTTTCACAACCGGTGCTACAAGCCCTTCAGGCACCGCAATCGCCAGGCCGATGCCAATTGAGGCGGCTAATTTTATATTATCCCCGTCAAGCTGCCCCGTCATTATAGGGAATCTGGCCAGCCCCATCGCAACCGCCTTTATGATAAAGTCGTTGTATGCGACTTCGACCTTGCTGGCTTGGTTGAATTTGGTCCTGTAGGCGGCCAATTCGGTAACATCCGCCCTGACGTTCAGATAGAAGCACGGGATTTCCTGCTTGGAACGGAGCATCTTCTGGGCGGCGATTTTCTGTAATCGGCCCGCCGGTATCGTCCTGCCTAATTTTATCTCCCGCCGCGCAACCGGGACGGGCGTCGGAGCCTTCGTCCTAACAGGCGCAGCCGATACCGTCGCCCCCTTCAGAGACCGCACAAACTCGTCGCTTACCTGCTCATCTTTATCGCCTATGATAAGTAAAGGCGTGCCGACGCGGTAAGTTTGCTCCACCCCGGCCATTATCTGCTTTACGTAGCCGTCTGCGGGCGATTCTATCTCCAGCGTCGCCTTGTCGGTTTCAATGTCAAACAGCACATCGCCGCTTTTGACATGGTCGCCAATGCGGACCTTGCAGCCGACAATCGTCCCTTCCTCCATCGTCTCGCCGAGCTGCGGTAATCGAACTGCTTTCGCCATCACATAGGTTCCTGTTGATTATTTTTTATTGATTATTGATTATTGAGAACGACTCCGCAACCAAAAATATGCAGTCAACTTATTCTGGAAAACATACAGGCCTGTGGTATAATAGGTCTGTGCTCCGCGGGCGTAATTCAGTGGTAGAATGTCGGCTTCCCAAGCCGAATGCCGTGGGTTCGAATCCCATCGCCCGCTTTTACGTAGTGAGGCCTGCCCGTCCGCATGCTCCAAAAGCGAACAGCAACACGGGCTTGTTTTCAAGGTCGAGATTGCATGACACTACAGATAGTATGCTGGCCGGCTACTTGCCTTTAACCTGCTTGGTTTGAATGTCGTTGTCGAGGGCCGCCGGCTGGTCCTGCGCTGGCATAATCAAATTCACGTCTTCGGCACGTATGTTCGATGCACTATATAAATTATACGACTTGTCATCGTGGGAATAAATTATCGCCCGGCCGGTAAAGGGGTCTATGGGAATTGACTTGATATACCGCGGATGCATATCCTCCAGAGTGTTGGGCAGGGTTTTCTCCTGCTGGCGGTAATGCTCTATCGCCACCGCTGTTTGGGTACATTGCGTCGCGGCAAGTGTTTCTGCTATGAGTCGTGTAAGCGGGGCCACAGTCGAAATTAAACCGCTGGCTCCTCCCGAAGGCGTCGAGTTGGCATCCCTTATTTCATCCAGCGGCCCCGGCCAGGGCAAACGCGAAACCTTGATGAACCAAGCCATGTCACGCAGGAATTCCGCAGAGGCACGAAACATGCGCATCCGGTGCCAGGTAAAGTCGGGTAACGACAGCCGCTCCGGCAGGACAGGCACATCCGCCATCAGGTATTTTGACGCAATATGCTCAGGAATAAGGTTCCGTGCTATCTCCAGTTGATACGCCCTTTCCGCCAGAAGCGTCCTTTCGAGCGTGTCGGAAGGGAAAGACTGTTCCAGCAGTGATTGCAGCATTTCAAGATGCTGCTCCGACGGTCGGCAGCGCAGCAGCAACAGGATGTCGCTGCACATGAGCCGGACGCATATCATTTTTCTGCCTTGCACAATTAGCGTGGGATAAGTGTCAAAGGCGCGTATCAGCTTAAGCGTGGTTTCTATGGATTTTGCCGCCTTTTCACCGTCGCCCGCCCGTATTAAATCCAGTGTTCGCAGCGACGCGAGAAAAACGGTTCCCTGAACGCTGTCCAGCTTAGCTTTGCATATCTGCCTGCCTTGTAAGACTCCTATGTCGAACCCCGATAGTGGAAGCTGTGTGCCCTTGTCGAGCTTTGCAAATACCGGTTCCGCCTTGGCTAGACTTTCAGACACCTTTTCACGCAAATCGCCGGGAAACTGGCTTGCCGGAAGCGAGACCAGGTTTGTACGGTAGAAGATGTTCACCCGAGTTATGTTCGCTAAGTCGCCGGAAGAGATTTGCCTGACCGCCTCAATATAATAGGGTTTTGCATCTTCGACCGCCCCCCCTTGAGCTTGCTTGGGAGGCAATGCGGGAAACGTCACCGGTTCACCCGCCATGCTTATTTTGACAATCTCTCTGCCTAATTGTCTCGAAGCCAGATACGCAGCCAGCATCAAACCGGCGACCATCGCCATAGCCGCCAGCACCAATGCCAGCAGCACTCGGCGCCACAGGGGCAACCGCTGCTTCTTCTCCAATATCTCAGCCATAATGCCTCCCCCTCAATTGCGTTCGGTGTCGCCCATCAAAGAAAACCTCTCATGCACACGACAGCTTCGCCATACAAACAATTATACCATTCATTCACCCTCTTTTGCCAGCAAATCTAACGCAACACTGCAAGCCCGCTCAATCCGACTGGATGTCCTTATAACAGACAAATCGTCTAAGTCCCGGCTCTTGTATTCGTTAATTTCCGCCTTTGACCGGTTTTTCGTCTTTTACCCTGCCCGGACACTCGGTCCTCCGGAGTGCCTGGTCGAAATTCGGCGATGATGAGGGAAATGCCGGCCGCTCGACCACGACTTTTTTGGCAGCCGGAATGTCTAAAAACCCCACTTTTTGGCCCCAAATCGCTGTTTTCGCCTTTTATCAAGATACTACATTTATATTGCTTGATTTGAAGACGCCGGAGATTATAATAGAAAGTAGGATTATATTTTTGCCGTTTCCGGATGGGCAGTAAGCTCGTCTCGGCGTGGGTGCAGCGCTATGTACGACCCATAACCAAGAAACGCCGAGCCGTAGCCCGGTTGGAGAGGTGAATAGGAATTTCTGTCCGGTCGGTCTGAATAACCCCGCCCCCGCCCAGTGCTGAGCGGGGGAGTGCGGCTCGGGTTATTCACATACTTCACGGGCAGGTGTCTAAGGAGGTGGTGAAAGATGAAGTATCGAGCCGCATTGATTTTCGCCACAGGGTTCTCATTCCTGTTCACTTCCCGGCTTATAAGCACCGGTTTCGCCGCATCCATCGTTGCTTGGGGTGACAACACATACAGCCAGTGCGATGTACCCTATGGCTCCGATTTTGTGGCAATCGCCGCAGGCGGTTTGCATTGCCTTGCTCTGAAAGCCGACGGCTCGCTGAGAGCGTGGGGCAACAACAATTACGGACAGTGCGACGTCCCGCCGGGAAAGGACTTCGTTGCAATAGCCGCTGGGGGCTACCATAGTCTCGCTATCCGCTCCGACGGCTCACTCGTCGGCTGGGGCTGGAACAAGTTCCGTCAGTGCGATGTTCCTCAGGAGCCCAACTTCGTTGCCGTTGCCGCCGGAACATACCACAGCATCGCACTTAAGTCCGACGGGTCGCTTGTCGCCTGGGGGGACAATACCCAGGGTCAGTGTAGTGTCTCCGCCGGCAATGATTTTATCGCCGTGGAAGGTCACGATTACTGCAGCCGGGCATACAAACGGGACGGCTCATTCGTGGTATTCGGCCTCAACGAATACGAGCCCCATAGACCGCCAAACGCCGACTTTGCCGCCACTTCCAGCAGCGGTTTCCACACCATTGCCCTCAAGACCGACGGCTCGCTGGCCGGCTGGGGCTGGAATACCTACAAACAGTGCAACGTCCCCTCCGACACCAGTTTCGTTGCAGTCGCCGCAGGTGGCCGTCACAGTCTCGCTCTCAAAACCGACTCCCCCTCTACAATGGCTGCAAGTCTGGACTCATATCATCAGCTCGACGACAACGCCGCCGTGGTCTTTCGCACCATAGCACGCAATATCTATTATCGTGTTGCTGTTCTGGGCGAACCTGTTATACTGATGCTGCTTGGACTTGCGGCGGTGCTCTTGTATAAATGGCCTCAATCTACGCCGAAAGTATTGGCCGACGGCTGGATTTGTGTGCGCAGATACCTCCGCATTATGCAGTAGGCACGAATTGGTTTTTGTACTTTTCGTTCACATTCTCGGAGCAAAATGGCTATGTGGAAAGCAACAGGACAATCCACATTAACTATCAGTTCGTTGCTGGTGTTGTTAACGTTGGCGAAGGTAACATTCGGATTCGCCTATTCCGTGGCTGCTGAACCCAACGCCGCAACAAGGATACCCGACCCCTTCGCGGTCAACAAACTCATTGGTCGCGGCATCAATATCGGCAACGCGCTCGACGCACCCAGCGAAGGCGAATGGGGCGTAACACTGAAAGAAGAATACTTCGACCTGGTAAAGCAGGCCGGCTTCAATTCCATTCGCCTGCCCGTCCGCTGGTCCGCCCACGCCCCCAATGTTCCCCCTTACGCTATCGACCCCGGCTTTATGAAAAGAGTTGACTGGGCCGTCAATAATTGCCTCTCGCGAAACCTCCCCGTAGTGCTCAACATCCACAATTACTTCGAGTTTTACAACGACCCTCGAAATCACAAAGACAAATACCTGGCACTGTGGAAACAGATTGCAGAGCACTACAAGGACTACCCCGATACCTTGCTGTTCGAGCTGCTGAATGAGCCACAGGGCAAATTGAGAGCCAGCCCCTGGAATCTGTTGCTCAAACAGGCATTAGCCATCGTGCGGGAATCAAACCCTAATAGAACGGTTGTCATCGGCCCCGCCAACGGCAATGCGATTGAGTACCTCAAGTCCCTCGATATCCCGAAAGACGACCGCAACATTATTGTCACTTTCCACTACTACCTGCCTATGAAGTTTACTCATCAGGGCGCCCCTTGGATAACGGACTTTGAGGGAGAGAAGAGTGCCGACTCCTGGGTCGGCACAAAATGGACCGGCACCGAAGAAGAAAAACAGGCAGTGATAAAGGATTTCAACGTCGCCGCTGCCTGGGCAAACCAAAACAATCGTCCGATGAACCTCGGTGAGTTCGGCGCTTACAACAAGGCAGATATGGAATCACGCGCCAGATGGACCAAGTTTATCGCCGATACCGCCGTCCAATGCGGCTTCAGCTTCGACTATTGGGAGTTCTGCGCCCAGGAATTCGGCCTCTATGACCAGCAGACCAAATCTTGGCGCAAGCCGCTGTTGGATGCACTCATCCCCCCGAAACCGTGAGTTGAACTCGGTCGGGAGTGAGGACTTTGGCGGCCTTGAGGTTGGCGATTGCCCTTTCGGCGTTTGACCAGTTTGTGTTCTGTTAACATATGGCTCTGAAGACAGCAAAAACCACTGTGTGATTCACAAGCCCTTTGTTATCAAGCAATTATGGCGTTTTTATTTGTGTAACACGTATGACGAACAAAAAAATTTGCGTATCATATATTTAGCTTTATGATACACAAACAGATATTGCGTATCACAGACGATACACAATATCAGACCCCTACTATCTTAAGCAATTTATTAAAAATATATGCTGAGGGCGTTGAGCCGCTGGATGGCCTGATGGCTTTTATTATTTGATTTTTTTCAAGAACCCCTAGGACTCTCATAGCAGTCATCTTTGGGATTTTTGATTCGGCGATAAACCGTGTGGTGGTAAATATCGGCGTTCTAAAGAGGGTATCAACTGCCTTGATGGCATATCGAGAACGAGTCACAGCAGAGACCTTTTCTTTCTTAACTTCGTACAAATCAAGAATCGATTTGGTTTTCGTTGTGTTTACCTGTGCCTGTTCAAGAATTGCTTTGAGGAAAAATGATATCCAACCCAGCCAGTCATTCTCTCTGCTGATTGCTTTCAGACGCGAATAATACTCATCTCTATTGGCCTCAAGATAATCGCTGAGATAAAACATCGGACTGGACAGCAATTTTTTTTCGTAAAGAAACAGAGGCAACAGGATTCTTCCGACTCGCCCGTTGCCATCAATATACGGGTGGATAATTTCAAACTGGGCATGCACTACGGCAAGCTGAACGAGATAATCGTCCTCAGCAAGGTGGATGTATTTTTCAAGATTAGACATAGAATCCGGCACCTTCAGCGGCTCCGGCGGAAGGTACGTTGCGTTTTCCATAGTTGAGCCCGGTTTGCCTATCCAATTTTGGATTTTCCTAAATTCGCCTCTGGCTTTATCCTTGCCGCGCACGCTATCGAGCAGGATATGATGAATTCTGTTAATGAGATTGAGATTCATCGGGCGGGTTTTAAGTTCGTCAATGGCGTAATCCATAGCTCGCCTGTAATTCATTATCTCCACAATGTCATTTTGTTTAAATTCTTCCTTTGGAGCTTGGTCAGCTCCCTCAAAGGCAAGAACCTCTTCGAGCGTCGCCTGTGTTCCTTCTATTTTTGAAGACAGGACGGCCTCCTGTGTTGTAAGCGGACTTAAAAGAACCCTCGGATTTATAACTGCCTGGAGCATCCCATCGTATCTTGCTAAAGCAGCATTAGCAGGGCCTATAAATTTTATGAACGGCTTCCAATCGAGCTTTTCAATAGGCAGCCGTCGAGGAACGTAAGGTTTCATATTTGTATCACCTCAAAAGCAATCATTTCAGAATGAATTATCCAAGCATTGTCTGTGAAAGGGGCTTTTGTGTCAAGAAACTCGATAGGGCCTCTGTCGTCCGTCGTTCATCGTCTTGCGTATGGCCTGTCAGAATGGCGAGGGGGGTAAATTAAAACTGCCAAAAGTGGTTTGGATTGGTGGGCAGAAGAGGCAATATACTGGATGTAAGTGATTATTTGAAAAGGGATTAGGACAAGGGCTGGTATTATGGGCGGGATTGGTATATCATTTGCTATTCTTAACCACGAAGACGCCCGGCTTCGCCTTCGGCTACGCCGAGGCGAGCAAAGGCACTAAGAGTAGTATTGAAATTTTTAGTAAGGAGAGCAGGCAATGGCTGTGAAACAGTTGGCGTTTGATGTCGAGGCGAGAGCGGCGTTGTTAAAAGGTGTGGAGAAGCTGACGGCGGCGGTGAAGGCGACGCTTGG
>CAYUIL010000044.1:0-12831 GCA_964444715.1 uncultured Pirellulales bacterium
ACGAACAGCTCGCCGTTCAATTCCCTGCCAACAACATTATCGTTTTCAAAAATCGTCCAGTCCTCTAACGACACCATTCCTTCGGGCCATAAGCTCTCGATATCCGAAAGATTGCCCCACGCCTTCAAATCTGCATCGACCCTTCCCTCGCAGTCCCACGCCGCTGGCACACCCATCGCCGATAACAATACTCTCATCTGCTCACGTCCCGCCTTCTGAACAAACTTCGCGTTTACCTTCACCCCGCCGCTTTCGTAATCAATGACGCCATCTACTTTAACCCGAGTGGAATCATCTTCGTTACTGCTGATATTCAACTCATACCCCCCTGCGACCCTCTCGACCCTGACGGACAATCGGTCAAAGACAAAACCCGACTCGCCTTGCCCAATACTAACGGCTGCCTGTTTCACTTTGAGATACTTAAGTTCGGGCTGTCCACCGTCCAGATTTTGCTCCCGGCACAATGGGAAATCCAGCTTGTCCTCATCCAGCCGCAGCCGAACGTCAAGCTGCTCAACTTCAATCCTCTTAGCAGGTGCTGTCAAACTCGGCCAATCCCCTAAAACCAGCTTGACCCCGCTCGCCTTCATCACCTCCGTTCCCGCCCGGTCACAAAAAATCACGTCCCGGATGAGCATAGTGCCGTCATAACGGAACTCTATGTCTCCTGCACGAACCGGCCCCGACCAGTACTTAGAAAGCACCTGCTCCACGCGCATACCGACATAAGCAGGACCAAGCCAGAACTTCACCGAAGCGTGAAAACCCACTGCCAGAAGAACGAGACAGAATAAAGCCCATCTCGGAACACCTCTCAGTAAACTTTTGTATTTAGCGCGTGAAATCGCCATCCCTTTCAACTCCGGCAAGCCACCGTTGTTCCCATCTGCCGCAGAATGTTGTTACTCGGCGTTGTCTGAGCCGCCATGAACGAGACGTAGTTCGCCGACATTCGGGATAACAGCCAGGGGAAATTTTGGGAAGGGTTTGAACCCGGCGGGCCAATAGACAAACAGGGCCTTGCCGATGAGGTATTCACGGGGGACGATGCCTTCGGAATAGGTTTTGCCATTATTGCCCTTGCCCGGATGGGCCCACCACCTGCTGTCTTCGCTTCTGGGGCTGTTGTCTCCGAGCATAAAGAACTGGTCTGCTTCCAGCTTGAGCGGATTGCCCTCTGTGGCTCTGCCCGGCTTGTTGCTGTTGGGGTTCCTGGCGGTATAGTGGATATCTCTGAATAGAGCCAGGTGCGAAATCGAAATAACGCCGGCACCGAGAATTTTTGCCTCCGGTTCAATGTCGGTTCTCCTGGCGCCTGCATCATCCGGCCCTCGGCCCAGGTCGTGAGTCAGCTTCTCATCGCCAAACTCCAGCGCCAGCCGGTGGTCAACATCGGCAAACCTTAGCATCATCGGCCTGTCAACTGTCGGCGTGCCAATCGTTCTAGTCGCCAGCACCTCTTCATTGCCGTCCGAAGTCCGCACTATCGTCATCTGCCCGGCTAAATCAACCCGCCCGGTATATTGTATCCCATATTTGCTCAACGACGCCCCTACAAGCCCCGTCGGCTCGCTAGAAATCACCCAAAAACGAACCATCAGGTCGCTGCAATAGGGCATATATCTGTAATCCGTAATCTCGTCGTATGCATACGTAGCTCTGAAGCTATTGCCCAGCGACGTATCGTAAACAAGCGATTGGACTTCATTGGGCTTGCCGGCGAGCCGAAAAATCGCCTCGCTTTCCTCCTCAGTCGTCCACTTTGAGCCCTCGGCGTTCCTGAACGGCCGCCGCCACGTATGCCGGTTGAATGACGGCTCCTCGGGCCTGGCGGGCTGGTAATCATTGTCGTAAACAGGCATCCACAATTCTTCCTGCACCTTCGGCGGTTTCCTGCTGATTCGCCCGTTGATGTACACGTCGCCGTCGATTATCTCGACCGTTTCGCCGGGCCTCGCCGCCAGCCGCTTTATGTAATTCTCCGACGGGTCCAGCGGGTTCTTGAACACCACCACGTCCCACTGCCTCGGCTCTACAAACTGATAAATGCACTTCAAGACCAGTATCCGGTCGCCGTTCGAAGCCGATTCCGTCCCGCCGGTCGTCTGAAAATATCCGCAGCTCGGGCAGCGTGTTTCCTCCTGGCGGGTGAACCGCCCCTGTGCCGTGCCGCGAGGCGACCTGATGTTGCTCTGTCCATAGCAGTATTTGTAGCCGCACTGCGTGCATCGCATCCGGTAATGCGCACCCAACAGCGTATCAGCCATACTGCCAGTTGGAATACGAAACGCCTCCATAACAAACGCGCGGAACACAAAGGCCAGCGCAAAGGCCGTTATCAGCCATTCGAGCGTGTTCGCCACCTCACCTGCTCGGTCTCTTGTCCGCCGGGCAGCACCCATTGGTTTTCCTTCGTTGCTCTTAGCCATACATTCCCAAATAGATAGTATCGTCGCCCGTCCCGGCTGCACTGCACAGAATCAAACGGCCTATTATGCAGCCAAGTCACCACCAGGTCAACCCCGCCCAGCCCTATTTTGAGTAGTGGACGTCGGTCGCAGGAAAACGTTGGTATGACGAATTGTGACCGTTCGAGAAATATGGCTCAAAATAGGGCTGGGCATAAATTTTTTTCAACAAAAATTGCTTGCTGTGTAGAAGTCGTTATTGTATAGTTACTTGCAGCTACTCGACTTGTTCACTGCGACAATAGTTATACAAGTTTTGCAGAGGCGCACAATGGAGACCCGGATGAGCAAAAGGTGGGCTTGGGTCAGACAACAGCTTTCCTGTAAACAAGGGAGATTCTAATTCGCTACTGGCTATTCGTTGAAGCGAGGTAAACATATGTCAACCGTTACAAAGAAAGAACTTATTGATCGTATCGCAAAGAGCACCCAGGCAAAGCGGGTTACCGTCAAGCGCATAATTCAGGTGTTCCTTGATGAGATGACCGCGGAACTGACCAAGGGCAACCGCATTGAGTTCCGTGACTTCGGGGTCTTTGAGACCAGGACCCGTGCCTCGCGTGTCGCTCAGAACCCCAAGACACTCCAGCGTGTTGACGTCCCGGCCAAGAGGACGGTGAAGTTCAAGATGGGCCGATTGATGAAAGACCAATTGTGTCCCGGTGCTCGTGAATCGGCGGGGTCAAAATAAATGTGGTACGGCCATCCTGGCCGTGTTCTCCCGGGCTGGAAGCCCGTGCCACGACGTGTTTGCGGTAAAGGTTGTTTGTGAGGTATAGTTTATGCCAGAGGGAACGGTTAAGTGGTTCAACTCAAGGAAGGGTTATGGCTTCATCGCAGCCGCAGATGGCAACGATGTTTTTGTCCACTACTCAAGCATCGCCAGCGACGGCTACAAGACCCTTGCGGAAGGTGACGCAGTCAGCTTCGATATTGTCCAGGGCGAAAAAGGCCCCAGGGCCGAGAACGTAGTCCCCCGCTCGGCCGCCAAGGCAGAAGCAAGAAAGGGCGAGCAGCCGCAAAAACCCCAGGCAGAACAGTAAACCTGCCCTGCGGACATCTCGCCGCAAAAAACCTCCCACGAATCTGACGTGGGTGATTCTCTTGTATCCCCTGATTCCCTGAATACCGGCCCGGTCAGCGCACAGGTTTTTTTTTCTTGCAACCTCGTCAAATATGTGCTATTTCAATACTGAGGTGATGTATGAAAAGCCAATACACTAAGGCGACTGGCGGCAATGCTCTCCGCAGCGATTGAATCCGGTCTGGACTGCAACGTGCTTGTCCTTAACAAGCACTATATGGCCATCCGCATTATCGGCGCCAGACGCGCTTTTTCCCTGCTTTGTCGCCAACTGGCCGAGGTCGTCTCCTGTGAGGACGGCACCTACACCAATTATAACTTTCAAAGCTGGTGCGAGGTCAGCGAGCTAAAGCGCAACTTCGAGCCGGAAAGCTGCGACTGGGTCTCTACGGTCAACTTCTACATCGCTGTCCCGAGGATAATCCGGCTGTTGTTCTACGACCGTCTGCCACGGACCGAAGTGAAATTCAACCGCAGAAATATCTTCGCACGCGACAGGAACCGCTGTCAGTATTGCGGCAGAAAACAACCCACCAGCGAACTATCCCTCGACCACGTCATCCCCAGAAGTGCCGGCGGCAAAGCCGTCTGGTCAAATATCGTCTGTGCCTGCACTAACTGCAATGTGAGAAAAGGCGGCCGAACTCCGCACGAGGCCGGAATGACTTTAGTCCAGAAACCCGCCAAGCCGAAACACAATCCCCTCATTCACATCCACCTCGGCCACGAGCGCTACAGAAGCTGGAAACAGTTCTTGGACAACGCCTACTGGTCCGTCGAGCTTAAATAAAACGACACAGATTGACACCGTTTTCTTTAGACGCTGATTTACACGGATTAACACTGCTTTTTATTTCAATATTTGTCTAGTTTCTCAATTGTTGCCTGCCGATCATGACCTTGTATATACTCATCACAGAAAAATCGAATACATCGCCTGCAAATCTCTCTTAGATTTACTAAAAAACCGGGAAAATACGAACCTTTTATCAGTATTTTCTCATAATTCCCACTTGGGATATTACCTCTTTTCTTATCATTAGTTTTGATTTCAGCGTTTGGAAGGACAACAATATATTTTTCAAGTTCATAGACAGTATTTACTCCATGAGCATACTTTGACCGCAACCAAAAAACACGCTTTATAAAATTACTAATTTCCACTGATTTGGTATTATCTTTAATAATAGATGGCACTCTCGAAGATAATTTTTTCTCCGTCTCATATTTATCTTCAATGATTAAAGCTTCTAAAGAAGCCTCATAAGACATCAATGGATCAATAGCATAAAATGAACCTGGTAATAATCCTTCCTTCGGAGTCAGTTTTCTATCCGCATTTTCAAAATGATGGATCGCTATGTTAATATGAGTATTATCAACAGATTTATCTGATATGCATTTTTTTAACTGTTCTCTTAATTTTACAAATTCTTGCTTATCTTTTGCATCAAAACTATATCCAGCAAGATCAAAGACGTTTCCATTATTATCATATAACTCATATGGTTCGGCATAGATTATCTTTTTAATTTGATCGGCTGTCTGAATATGTGAGAATGGTCTGCAATAAAATTGTCTCGCAAATATTGGCCCATCAGATGGTTTCAAAAGATTTAGCGTCTGAATTAATGGCTTAAAAGGTTCCCAACTCATTTCCCCAGCATGAAGATATAATAAATTATCGCGATTAAGAAGTGCCTCCCATGCATCTTGTGGACATTCTTTATTAAGATGTGCCCAAGGAAAATTAGAATAGCGTTCTATTTGCCGCTGATATTCTTTGGATATATTACAATCATCGACTCCTCTCAAAAGAGAAGATAGTTCAATAGCATTATGCCTGAGTATGGAAAATTCATCTAGAATGACATCTTTGTCTATGTGAAGATTATCAAGCAAACATAAATATGTGGTTTCATTTTCATGAGTCACAGCATATCTTCCCTTCCCGCATTGCAAATGGAAATAATTATTTATTATTTTAATGATTTGTTTTCGAAGTTAGGAACTTGATTTTAACTCCGGGCAATTTAACGATATTTCTCTTAATATCTTCCGGAACCTCTTTGTCGGTAGTTATAGTACCATCTATATTAGAATTTATGATTTTAATCCCCGCCTTTTCTAAATCACATTTAATACAGTTAAATACAATCTCGGCGTTCTCTGATAGGGGGAAATCTTGAGGAAATTCTTCTTCCATTTTATAATATACAACTATCGTTTCTCTGCCCAATCACTTATTTGCTTGAGAAATTTTTTAGTTGAACGGATTACCGGTTTAATTGCTAAATCTCTCATTGCTAAGTAACTGGCAGCTCCTGCAAAAAAACTATAACCAATTGTCTTTTTTGCAATTCTTTCACTCAATGGCAATTTTGCCCAAGCCTCGGCATCGCACTTTGCGCAGAGATTATCTTCTTTAGGTTCGGCAGGGACTGATTGAACGCCACGATCATAAAGAATAGCACCGCATTTAATACATTTTGCCCATTCCAATTTTTTCCCAAGGGAATATTGAATATTAGCGAGGTATCCTTTAACTTTATCCTCATTACTCATCTTTATGACCTTGACCTTTCTTTTTTATTATAAGAGATATCCTCTATTATCCATTATACCGCGCTTTGTAAGCTTGTCAAGAAAAAAATAAAAAAACTATGCAATTTATGTCTAAAAACAGTGCGAATCTATGTCAATTTGTGGTTAAAAAACTCTGAGCTCTCTATCCGCCAAAAGAACGGCGGATAAATGTCCTCTTGCCGTCAGGCATCCCTTAGGGAGTGGCTAAAAGATTTATCCGCCTGGGGCGGACTCTGTGGCTTTATAAGCAGGCCAGGTCGAGGTTTTTTGCCGCCGCGGTTTCATCGGGTCTGCAAACGGGAGTGGTTACGGGCGCGGCCTTGATTTTCTCCGGCTCGCTTTCGGCAAGAGCCGCAATATCCTTCATCGCCTCGATAAAGGCGTCTAATGTCTCTTTGCTTTCCGTCTCCGTCGGCTCTATCATCATCGCCTCCTTCACCGTCCCCGGAAAATACACCGTCGGCGGATGAAATCCGCGGTCAATCAGCGCCTTGGCGACATCTATCGCGTGAACGCCAGCATCGAGCATTTTCTTCGAGGGGCTAAAAACACACTCGTGCATACATACAGTATCGACAGCCGATTCAAAGTATTCACGCAATTTAACCCGGATGTAATTTGCGTTCAGCACCGAGTTTTCCGCCACACGAACAAGCCCCCCTCTGCCTAACATCAATATGTAAACATACGCCCTGAGTATCACCGCGAAGTTGCCGTAGAAGGGGGCGATATAGCCGATTGATTTCGGCCTGTCGTATTCCAGCGCGTATGTCCCATCGCCGCGTTTCACCACTATCGATACGGGCAGATAGTCGACTAATTTCTTAGTCACGCCCACTGGCCCCGCGCCTGGCCCGCCCCCGCCGTGTGGCGTCGCAAATGTCTTGTGAAGGTTGATATGAACTATGTCAAACCCGAAATCTCCGGGCCGGGCCTTACCCACAATGGCATTCAGATTCGCTCCGTCATAATACGCAAGACCATCCACACTGTGAATCAAATCGCATATCTCTTTGATATTCGGGTCGAAAAGCCCCAGCGTGTTCGGACAGGTCAACATCAAACCGGCAACCTCGTCATTGAGCAAACGTTTCAGCGCATCGACATCCATAACTCCCTTGTCTGTGCTGGGGACAGAAACGACCTTGTAGCCGGCAATTGCTGCGCTGGCCGGATTCGTCCCGTGGGCGCTGTCTGGTATCAACACCGTCGCCTTTTTGTTGCCTTTGTCACGATGATACGCCGCGATTATCATTATCCCCGTCAATTCCCCGTGAGCGCCCGCCAGCGGCTGCATCGTAAATCCCGCCATCCCGGTTATCTCGCGCAAGAGTATATCCATCTCATAAAGCACAGCCAGTGCTCCCTGAGTCAGCATCCCGCCCCCACTAAGCTGTGGCAAAAGCGGGTGAAGATGCGCAAAGCCGGGATACGACGCAATACGTTCCGCAACCTTAGGATTGTATTTCATCGTGCAGGAACCGAGCGGATAAAAATTCGTATCGACGCCGAAATTGCGGTGACTGAGCTGCGTGAAATGCCTCACGACGTCCAGTTCGCTCAACTCTGCAAGCTCAGCCGGCTTATCGCGCAGAAACTCACGTTTTATGTTTATCGTCGTCCCAACGTCGCTCCGCGTGGCTCCAACGCCCCGCCTGCCGGGAACACTTTTCTCAAATATCAGCTTCATAAAACGCTCTCCAGCGCCTCTGCAAACATCCCTATTTGCTGCTTTGTCCGCTTCTCCGTCATGCAGACGAGGATGCAATTTTTCATATCGGGATAATACCTGCTCAGCGGAAAGCCCGCCGCAAATCCTTTCTCTATCAATTTCGCAATCACACCCGCCGCTTCCCTCGGCAAATCCAGCACAAACTCATTGAAGAACCACTTCGCCCTGAAATGCGGCTTCACGCCCGGTATCGCCGTCAGGCGACTATACGCGAAACTCGCCTTATCCGCACAAAGCTGGGCCGTTTGGCGCAATCCCTCCTTGCCTAAAAGCGACAGATACACCAGCGCCGTTAACGCGCACAATGCCTCATTAGAGCAGATATTCGACGTCGCCTTTTCCCGCCGAATGTGCTGCTCCCGCGCCTGAAGCGTCATCACAAAACATCGCCCGCCCTGACGGTCCTGCGTCTGCCCCACGATTCGTCCGGGCATCTTGCGAACAAGTTCCATCCGCGTCGCCATAAACCCAAGGTATGGTCCGCCGAACGACATCGGCATACCCATACTCTGGCCCTCTCCCGTAACAATGTCAGCGCCCATCGCGCCCGGCGTTTTTAGTATCCCTAACGATATCGGGTAGCACGACACCACCAAAAGCGCTCCCTTGTTGTGCGTCGCCTGGGCTATGTCGCTGAAATCGTCAACGCACCCGAAAAAATTCGGATTCTGCAAAATCACCGCCGCCGTTTCGGCGTCCAGCTTTGCCAGTATCTGCTTGCGGTCCACAAGGCCCGTCGCACAGTGCGTCTGCACAAGCTCAATCTGCAGATTCTTCGTGTACGACTCAATCATCACGCGGTAAATCGGATTCACACTGTCGTCAATGATTACCTTGTTCCTGCCGGTCGCGCGGAGGGACATCATCATCGCCTCATACATTGCCGTCCCGCCGTCGTATAGCGAGGCGTTGGCCACCTCCATAGCCGTCAGCCGGCAAATCATCGACTGATACTCATATATCGCCTGTAATGTTCCCTGCGAGACCTCCGGCTGGTAGGGCGTGTAAGCCGTGTAGAACTCGCTCCGCGATATAATCGAATAAACCGTCGCGGGTATGAAATGGTCGTAGAAACCGCCGCCTAAAAAAAGCGTCAGGTCTATCGAATTCTTGCCCGCAAGCTCCGCAAGCACGCCTCGGACTTCCTGCTCCGGCAATCCCTCGCCGATATTGAGCTTGCCACACAAGAGCTTCTTCGGAATATCTGAAAAAAGCCCCTCCATCGTAAGTCCTATCTCGGCCAGCATTTGCTTTTGCTGCTCATCCGTATTGGCTATAAACGGCATATCCGCAAACCTCCGCCTAAAGTCCCTTCAGGTATTCCTCGTATTGCGTTGCATCCATAAGATTTTTAATCGAGGCCTTGTCGGTTATTCGCATTTTACAAATCCAGCCGGCCCCGTAACAGTCCTTGTTTATCAGCTCCGGCTTGCTCCCAAGCTCCGTATTTACCTCGGTCACCTCGCCCGTCACCGGAGCATAAACGTCACTGGCCGCCTTGGAGCTTTCCACAATCCCAAGCTCACCCTTCTGTTTGACCTCCTTGCCCACGTCGGGCAGCTCAACAAAGGTAAGCTCGCCCAACTGATTCTGCGCATGGTCCGTTATACCAATAGTCGCAATATCTCCCTCGACCTTCGCCCACTCGTGTTCCTGTGTATAAAGCAGTCCCTTCACAACCATAATTTTCTCTCCATCAGAACTTCTCAAATCGGCTTACCACTTTCCCCCAGACGTCCGCCTCCAGCTTCTCGCCGCGCTCAACGATTTGTTTTTTCCCCTTGCTCTTCTGGCTTTCGCTCCTCGCCAGATAATACACGCCAACCGAATTTCCCTCGGCCGTCTTGTCTTTCTCCGCATACACCAGTGCAATCTGCCGGTCGCCCGCCTTGGCGCAGCTCAACACCCACCCGGCACAAACCCTGTCAATCATCACCCCATCGCCCTGCCGAACGGGCCTCACGCCTTTTTCACCCGGCAGCTCGATCCTCGCAACCTTCATATCAAAACTTTTTGATACCTTCTCCATCGCTGCCTTGCCAACGAAAAACTCCTTGTCCAATTTCACCGCCCATCCATAACCCGCCTCAAACGGCGATATATTATATGGTCCATTAAGTTCATGCCCATAAAGCGGCAGTCCCGCCTCTATCCGCAAGCTGTCCCTCGCCCCAAGCCCGCAAGGCACTACTCCCGGCTCTTTGCCCTCGTCTAACAGCCGCCACCACAATCTCGCCGCGAAGTCCGGGTGCACAAAAAGCTCGAAGCACACCTTAGCCCCCGTGTATCCCGTCCGCGATATGATGCAGTCAATCCCGGCTAACTTCGCCTCGAAAAACGTGAAACTTTTCAGCGTTCCCATTCGCTGAATCACCAGTTGGTCATCCGTCAGTTTACAAAGCACATCCAGCGACGCAGGCCCCTGCAGGGCAATATCCACCCGGCAGTCCCCCGGCGCGCCGGGGCTTGTATCCTTCATATCCCGAACCAAAGCTCGCTTAATCTGTCTGTTCGGCTTATCCAAATCTGTTGCCGCCTCACCCGCCAGCACCGCGGCAAGATACGCCTTGATTTTCGGCTCGTTGGCGGCGTTCACGACCACCATAAACCTGTCCGCCCCGCGCCGATAGACAATTATGTCATCCAGCACATCGCCCGCCGCGTCGAGTATGTAGCCGTATTGCGCCGCACCGAGCCGCATACCCTCGACCTTGTTGGTCGTAACCGCATCGAGAAATGTCTCCGCCTCATCTCCACTGACCTCAATTGTCCCCATATGCGTGCAGTCAAATACTCCCGCCTGCCGGCGAACCGCCGCATGTTCCTCGCTTATCGACGAATACCACAACGGCATCAGAAAACCGGCGAATTCGGCTATGTGGGACTTGTCGGTGAGTTTGAGATGTTCCTTGTATAGCACGCTCCCCATCGGCGGCTTTGCTTTCGCCTTGAAGACAAACACTCCTGCTGCCTGCTTTTCTGCCAAACTTCGGCCTCCCCGGCTACGGCTCGGCGCCTTTGCCGAGACGAGCTTGCTCAAAACTTACGCAATAATATGAAAGTCCCTCCCAATGTCAAGAACCGACAACCCCCTCAAAGGATTTTACAGCGTCAAATCGTCCTCGCACGGCGGCGTCTTTTCAGCGGAACCAAATAACGACTTGACGTAGCACTTAAGCCAGCTCCAGTGCAAAACCAAATGCACCACCATCAGCACGACAAAAATTACCCCCAGCCACAGATGAACATGGCCCCAGCCGTGTCTGTTCAGACCTAAAAACTCTTTTATATGCTCTCTGCCCTGACCGCCATGAAGCTCTTGTCCAAGCCCCCCGCTGCCCGGCGGCAAAACCCACTCCAGTATTGTCCCCGTGGTCACCAAACCCAACAAAGTCAAAAAACTGACCAAATCCACGATAAAATTTACAGTCACGCGTCTCATACATCGCCCCTATTACAGAGTAATCAGGTTTTTATCGCCCACCCATTCAAGACGCACAACAAGCCGGCTTATTTCCACCAGGTTGACCAGACAACCGTGTATTCCAGCGTCGCCGTCGAATTCGCGCCGGCCTTCACCGGGAACCTGGCGGTATATGCGTCCTTCTTTTCGTACTCGTGCGTTGACTTCTCAACCTCCCAGTAAACCCACCGGGCAAACTTCTCATCGACGAACACCGTTACTTCCTGGTCTTTTCTGTTGCGCAATTCAATCTTGTGTGACTCGCGGTGCTTGCCCCACTGCTCCTTGCTGTCAACCAGCGTATGCTCCGCGACGATATCGAAGGCGTCGCCGATATAAAGCGACAGCTTCTCGTCCTTCGGCGTATGGTCTATCTCATCTTCCCCGACAAACTGCAAACTGTTATCCGCAGGGTCCTTCTTGAATACTCGCACCTTCCCCTTAGGCAACGCAATCCCCAGTTTGTTTTCCTTCTTGTTCTCGAAATCAATCTTGACCATCACCTTCCTGCTTTGGTCTGCGCCCCTCCGATGCCAGTAGTCACTCCTTTCGTAAACGTATATTTTCTTGGCCGCAACACCCTCCGCCGGCTCGATAAACTCAATCTGCTTGACCTGGTTGTTATTGATAGTGCTCCTTCTCCCAAGCGTGTACATATGATATTCCATAAATGGCTTTTCCTCAAAAGCCGGCGCTCCTGCCCGCATTTCACGGGCATACGTCACTTTATCCAATATCATCGGTGGCTGAACCCGACGCACGTCTCCCGCTATCAGTTTCAGGGTTGCGTCTTTGTAACCGGCGCCGCTGTGATTATCAATCGTCACCCAGCCCGAAAAATCCAGGGCCGTATCATCCTTATTCAATACGGCCGAGTAATCCGCCTTCCAGCCAATCGCCCCAGTCGTATACGTCACCTCACTTAGTTGCTCGCCCGACTTGTCTGACTGGACAAGCCATACAAGCGTCGGCCTCGTTACCAGGTCCTCAGGCAGCTCTTTCAACGCGATTTCCTCTACGCCAGCCCGGCCGATTACCTCAATACCATTACTGTTTTTGACAATCAAATCCTGCCCCACCGCTGCCAATAATGTCCCTTCCACAAATTTCCTCGCATCCGTCCCGCTGCCTCTTATCGCCACCATCACGTCCTTATCGATATACCGCTTCAACAAGCTGTCTGCGTTCACAAGGTCGTATTCATAATTCTGCTCAAGAACCGACACCGCGCCCGGTGCAGACAGGCACGTGAACTTGACGCTCGTCGGGTCTATAGCCGACGCCACGTCTGTGAACCGCACCGTGTTTTGCCCCTTCTCAAATTTCATCTTACGGGCCTCACGCACCACGGCAAAATTGTCGTTATAAATCGTAAGCCCGACCCCCGGCTCGACTCCGATTTTATCGCCGGCGCCGAAACAGCAGGTGCTGACAATGGCCATCACCACTAACAGATACAAAGTCCCGCGTTTCATCTTGATTTCTCCTTAATCAT
>CAYUIL010000045.1:0-8214 GCA_964444715.1 uncultured Pirellulales bacterium
AATACGCCGGTATGAAGCCGGGGCGATTGTTTTTGCAGTATGAAGGATTGAATCCTTCCGGCTCATTCAAAGATAACGGAATGACGGCGGCGTTCAGCCACGCGAAAATGGTGGGCGCACAATCAAGCGCCTGCGCCTCGACGGGCAATACCTCGGCGTCGATGGCGCTGTATGCACACAGTTGCGGATTGAAGTGCACGGTTTTCATCGGCTCAGGCAGAATTGCATTCGGCAAACTTTCGCAGGCAATGGACTATGGAGCGCAGACGATTCAGATACGCGGCGATTTCGACGACTGTATGCGACAGGTGCAGGACGTATGCACAAAACTTGGTATGTACCTGCTCAACTCGCTGAATCCCTTCCGCTTGGAAGGCCAGAAGACAATTATGTATCGCATCATCGAGGGGCTTGGCTGGGAACTACCCGACTGGATTGTTGTGCCCGGGGGCAATCTGGGCAACTCAAGCGCATTCGGCAAGGCGTTTTATGAATTGAAACAACTCGGCCTGATTAAGCAAATACCGCGGATGGCCATCATCAATGCCACCGGCGCCGCTACGCTTACCGACCTCGTCAACAACAAAAAGCTGCTGTGGAATGACGGCAAAGTTGACCGCAAAGTCATCGCGGACTATTACGCCGACCTGACGGCCCGGAATTTCTCGCCTCACACCTGCGCATCGGCGATAGAAATTTCACGCCCGGTCAACCTCAAGAAGTGCCTGCGGGCGATAAATATATGCGACGGCATCGTGCGGGCGGTAAGCGACGAGGATATTTGCGACGCCAAGGCCATTATAGGAAAATATGGGCTTGGTTGTGAGCCGGCCTCGGCGGCCTCGGTGGCGGGGCTGAAGCTGCTGCGGGCCGAAGGCGTCATCAGCGCCGAGAATAGAGTCGCCTGCGTGCTAACAGGCCACGCGCTCAAAGACCCGAACGTTACCGTCAATTACCACAAGGAAAAGCAGGGTCAGTTCAGCAATCCTCCCGTCGAAGCGCCGAATGATTTTGACCAGATAATCAAACTATTAAAATAGCAACCTCGGGCATCACAAAGTGGGCCGTTTTACAATGTCTACCATCTCAGGCAACAATGGCAGGGCGTTTTTGATTGCCGGAGTGCTGGCTTTATCGGCGATAATCGCCGGCTGGACGCTTTCGACAGAAACCCTCGACAATCACGAATGCTTTGTTTCGGTAACTGCGCGTGAGATGCGCCAAAGCGGCAACTGGGTTATGCCGACATTCAACGGCCAGCCACGGCTGCAAAAAACACCACTTTCATACTGGATGGTTGCGTCGATTGCAAAGGCGACCGGCGACATTAACGAATTTACCGCGAGATTGCCAAGCGCTGTCTTTGCAGTTCTTTCTGTTTGTGCGGTCTTATATTTTGTTGAGCGGTGGCTGTCGCTTCGAACGGCCCTTGTGTGTGCGGGGGTGTGGCTGACGTCATTCGGCTATGCCCGCTACTCGCACAATGCCAGACCCGAGATGGCGCTGACATTTTTCATCGTCCTGTGTTTTTTAAGTTTCTACTCGGCCATAACTGCTCAGAATCGTAAAAGGCAGATTGCGTATATGGTCGTTTTCTGGGTCAGTTTCGGACTGGGCAATCTTGCCAAGGGACCTGCGCCGATTCCCCTTGTTCTGGTGCCTTTATTTTTCTATGTGACGATATTCAGGCAATGGCGGCAGGTGCCAAAGCTGCTGCCTGTGACAGGTGTGTTGATTTTGCTTGCGATAATGCTGCCGTGGCCGATTGCCGTCGCTCATAAGGTTAATTGGGACATTGTGGCGTGGAAGCGGGAATTTGTTGACCGGTTTTTCGGTGATTACGCGTCGGGCAACAAGCCGTTTTATTATTACCTGCCGCAGATGTTTATGTTTGCAGTACCGTGGGTTGCCTTCCTGCCGATGGCGATTGCCGCGCCGTTCTACAGGGTATGGGACAGGAAACAGGCGGTTATGCAGTTTTTGTGGGTAGTGTTCGTCGTGGATTTAGCGTTTTTGATGCTGTGTGGAGGAAAGCGACAGCATTACATAATGCCGATAATGCCGGCAATGGCCATTCTAACAGGTATTCTTCTGGATGATATGATGTTTGAGCATCGGGCATTTACGGCCGAGCAGGCGAAAGGCGTTTTGAAGATGCACATTACAGCAGCTTTTTTGCTGGCCTTGGGGCCGGTTATCTATTGTATTGGCTGGTGGCGTCAGTTTTTGCCGGCTGCTATCGCGGCTGCCGGCGTGATTATCGCCGGAGCAGCTATCGTCGGCGTGTTATTTGCCAAGAAGCATCCTGGGCCGGCCTGTGGCTGCATTTTTGCCGGCCTTGCCGCTGTAATTATGATTGTCTTTGTCGGGTTTATAAATCCGCTCGATTACAACGAGCCGTCAAGGCGTTTTTCCGCCGCCGTGGCGCAAATGGTGCCGCCAACGGACAAGGTGGTTGCATACAAAAATGTCTCGCCCCGGTTTGTTCACTACTTCGGCAGACCCGTTTTGGAGATACAGGATTCCAGCGAACTGGACAGGTTCTATCAGGAAGGTTGCTGGATTGCCGCCTTCGGCAGAAAGTTAGATGAGCTGCTGAAAACCGGGCGGTTTGAGCTTGTGTATATGGAAAAAGGCGTTGAACGGGACAAGCAAACTCCTGTGGCTGGGGGATTATTTCACAGGCGGTCGCCGGTTGTTGAAAGTGCCGGCGGCGTGCCCATTTAGTCGGTTTTATTCGGCCAGGGTGTTTATGAACTGCTTCTCTGGTTCTGCGAGGTGAGCCGATTTGATTCCGGAAGCTGTATCGATGACTTGTTGCGAGGGTAGTCGTTCGCCCTTTATCAGCCAGACGGCGGCGAGCATTGCAGACCTCGATTCGCCGCTGCTGTCGTGGATGAGGACGGGGAGATTTCCCCTGTCGGCCATTATGGCGAGAAACTGCTCCTGCATATTCGCATCGGGGAAATGACCGAGGACATTTATGTCTCTGTCTAACGGCATCTCAATGTATTTGACGCCGTTGCTGCGGACCCAGGTTATTTCTTCGTTGTGCCAGTTTCTTTCGCGGTGTTCAGCAGGCGAGCGCAGGTTAACGATTGTAGCGATGTGATACTTGTAGAGCAGCCGCGTATAGTCCATTCCCCTCGGTTGGCCGCTCGTGTAAAGAGCACCGGGGCTTATGACGTTGAAGTTCTTGATGTGAAAATGCTTAACCATCAGGACGCAGGCCATTGCGATGAGCAGGATGATTACAAGAACCCTTATTGGATTTTTCTTTTTCACTATTCAGCCCGCTCCAGAACGTCCCTGCGGTGGATTTTTCGCACCGAGTAGATTTTTTTGCCTGTGGATTCGAAATAGACCCTGCTTATCATTTCGCCGATGAGGCCGGTGGCGATAAAAATGGTGCCGACCAGCAACAGGATTGCTCCAAGGCCCGCCAGCGGTGCGTGCGCAACGAGTATCGGCACATTGTAGTATAACTTGTCGAACAGTATGTAACCGAAAAGCAACAGACTTATAACGATGCAGTACAGGGCTGCTCTGCCAAAGAAGTGCAGGGGTCTTGTGATATAACCGAGCAGGAACCGCAGCGTAATTAAATCGAAGGCGACCCGCAGTGTTCTACCCAGCCCGTAGTTGCTTGAGCCGGACGGCCTTATGATATTAGAAATAGGTATTTCGACTATCTTTACTCCGCTTTGAGACAGAATTGCCGGAATGAATCTGTGCATCTCACTGTAGAGATTAAGCTGTTCAATAACTTCGCGGCGGTAGGCCTTGAAGGTCGTGCCGAAGTCGTGGATGTCAACGCCGCTTATTTTTGAGGCCAGCCAGTTCGCGGCCCTTGAGGGTATTTTTCGCACCAGCAGGTTGTCGACGCGTCTTTTTCGCCAGCCGCTGACCACGTCGTAGCCCTCGTTCAGTTTTTCAAGGAAACCTGGGATTTCTTCGGGCAAATGCTGCAGGTCGCCGTCCATTGAGATGATGATTTGGCCGCGTGCGACATCGAAGCCGGCGGCCAATGCAGGCGTCTGGCCGAAGTTGCGGCGCAGCTCGACGATGACGACTTTGCTGTCGCCGGCGACGATTGTCTTGAGAAGCTGCAGGGTGTTATCCGAGCTGCCGTCGTCGACGAAGACAAGCTCATAATACAGGCCGGTTGAGACAAGCGTTTTTGTCAGCCGTTCATAAAGCTCCTTAACGACGGCGGATTCGTTGTAGAGCGGCACGACGACCGAGCAATCGATGGCGGTGCCGGCCTGGCGTTCGCCTTCTTTAGGTAACCCTGCTGTCATCTTTTCAGAGCTGGCCATAATGCACGAGTTTTATCCCCGCTTCTTTGAAATACTGTTTCGTCTTGTCACTACAGAGCGCCTCAAGTTCGACTTGGCGCTGTTTGACTAAGCGAGTCCGGGTTGCGTCGAGGTCGTATGTATATCCCGGATGGGTCATCACCTCGGCCCGGCAAGCGGTATTATACAACGTTACGGCCCGGAAGAAATTAACATTTATTCTCCCAGTATGTGCGACGCCGAGAAGGGCGTCTGTTTTGAAAAATGCCCGATTCTGCCAGCAGTTAATCTTGGCCATTGTTCGCACAAGCGATGCCCTCTTCCTGCTTTCCCGGTCGGTCACGGGCCAGGGCACTCGACAAACCTGCTTTGGCTCGTATGTGAACCGAATCGCGGGCATATCGAAACGTTTGGCCAATCGACAGACAATCCGAAAAATAAGGGGAAAGGCGTGTATGTGCTTGTGCGAATCGAGATGCGTCGGCTTTATGCCCCGGTCGATTACCCATTGTATCTGTGCCGCAAGCTCGGCTTCAATCGCGGCTCGCACCCTGCCGGTGACAAGAGAAGCAACCACCAATTTGCCCGGCGATAAACCGAAATCTCCCTCGGCGTTGAGGAGCAGTTTCACGCCCTCATCCTTACATAGCGGCCTGCCGCTGGTCAGATTGAGATGAACACCGACGCCGAGTTTTGGGAGTTTTTTTGCCAACTCCACCGCCTGCTGTGCGGCGGGCGTATTGACCATAATCGTGGCGCTTGTCAGCACACCTTTGCTGTGCGCTTCGACAATTCCTTTATTGACCCCTTCGCAAAGCCCAAAATCATCGGCATTTATGACAATCCGTCTCTCCATCACCCGCCAGTTTACGCCAGCCCCTACGGCCCGTCAAGCTTCGTTCAACCCATGCGGGCCTGCACAAATGTCCAAACAAGAAATCCAGCGGAGAGGGTCAGGCCAGCGAGAAGGTGAAGGAAAATGGTAACTGCGCTTGCGCGGTGCTGCGTGCGGCCGGGGGTGGAAAGGTCGTGGACGTTTGCGAAGCTGATTGCAGCGACGGCAACGGGCAGGCCAAAGAGAAAATAAAGCATCAATGGCCAGGCCATAACCCGGCTGATAAAAACGCCTGCAAACATAATAACGAATGTGCTTAATACGGCTATTCTGTAAATCCAGACGGATGCAGGGACGCCGAAGCGGACGACGAGGGTCTTTTTATTGACGGCTGCATCGGCGGCAAGGTCGGGAAATTCGTTCACCAGAATCACTAAGAAAATCAAAACGCCCATTATGCACGCAGCGGCCAAAGGAGCCGCATCAATTGTCCCGGCCTGCAGATAATACGAGCCATACACCGGCAGTATGCCGAACAAAAATGCGATGACGAATTCGCCGATGCCACGATAGCCGAGTTTGACCGGCGGCGCTGTATAGAAGAACCCGCCGACAAGACCTATCAGGCCAATCGCCAGAATAAAGATGCTCTGCGTAATAAGCAAAATTATGGCACCCAGCATAGCGCCGAGCGCAAGACAAAACAACGATGCAAGAAGGGTTGCCCTTGGCGAAAGGATGCCTTCCTGAATGAATCGTCTGCCGCCGGAGAAGGGCGTAACGTTCTTATTGGCCCAGTCGTTGCCTGATATGTGGTCAAAGTAGTCATTGGCGATATTGGCTCCTGAATGCAGGGCCATTGCTGCAAATAGCGCCAGAAGAAAAAGAGGCCAGTTGAATGTCCCTGCGACTGCATAGCCAAGTGCAGAGCCAACAAGAACAGGTGCAGCGCTTGCTGTCAGGAACTTCGGCCTTGCCGCGAGAAACAACGTAATCATCTTTGGGCGTTTGGAATCAGGTTTCATTGTTCAGAATCCTTTGTGCGCGAGTGAGGATTGAATCGGCGGTTTCATCGGGGGCCAAGTCAAACCAGCAGACATTCTTGAAGGTCTTGAACCAGGTTCGCTGTTGCTTGGCGAGTTTGCGGGTGTTTTTTTTGATAAGCTCGATTGCATCATCGAGAGCTATTTTGCCGGCCAGGTGGTCGATGATTTCGGCGTAGCCGATTGCACAGCGGGCTTGCTCGCTAAGGGGTTTCGGCTCGGCCAGCAGCCGTTCGACCTCATCAACAAATCCTGAGTCAATCATCTTTTTGACCCTCGCGTTGATGCGTTTGCTTTCTTCGGTTTTTTCTCGTCGCAGGCCGATGATTGTCCACTCGGCGCTTGACGATTGATTCCACTGGGATTGAAAGCTCGATATGGGCTTGCCCGTGAGACGGTAAACCTCGAGCGCGCGGATAATGCGTCTGGCATCGTTGGAACTTATGCGGCTTGCTGCATCAGGGTCGATTTTCTGCAATTGTTCGTAAAGCAATCGAAGCCCTTCAGTTTGTGCCTGCGCTTTTAATTCCGCTCGGATTTGCTCATCTGCGCCCGGGCCTTCGAAGAGGCCGTAGAGCAGGGTCTTGATATACAGCGCTGTGCCGCCCACGGCGACAATAGGTTTGTTGCGTCTCTTTATATCATCGATTGCGGCGTTGGCCAATTCGAGGAAGCGTGCGACACTGAATGAGTCGCTGGGTTCGACGACGTCGATAAGGTGATAGGGGATTTGGTCACGGGCCTCTTTGGGCGGCTTGGCGGTGCCGATATCCATTCGGCGGTAAACCTTCATTGAATCAATGTAGATTATCTCCGCGTCCAACGACTTTGCCAGCTCGAAGGCGAGCCGGCCTTTGCCGGATGCGGTAACGCCGAGAATGAGGATACGCTGGTTATTCATAATTTCCTTTAGACGACTCGAAAACGCTGTATAATACATTTTTTAACGACGGGATACAATTTTGGGACAGATTTTATGGCGTCAAGCGGTAATGCGGACGGGGGTTTTGCGGCCCAGCTTGAACAGAAGGTTCGGCTGGTCAATGATACCCTTCAAAAAGTTTTGTCAAAAACCGGCTGGATTGCCTGCGAGCTTATCGAACCACTGCAATATGTTCTTGAAAGCCCGGGCAAGCGCATTCGCTCAGCAATAGTATTGTGGTGCTGTGAGCTTGTGGCTGGTGAGGTCAACCGCAACGCCCAGACAGCGGCCGCAGCGATAGAAATGGTGCACACATATTCGCTTATCCACGATGATTTGCCCGCGATGGATAACGACGATTATCGGCGCGGCCGGTTCACCTGTCACAAGAAATTTGATGAGGCGACCGCTGTATTAGTCGGTGATGCGCTGCTGACGCTGGCGTTTGAATTGCTGGCAAAGGAGATAGACGGGTCGGAGGCGGCAGTGCGGTTGATTGGCGAGCTTGCCGAGGCGGCTGGGCCTGCCGGGATGGTGGCAGGACAAATGGCTGATTTGAAGGCAGCCAATGGGGATGCGGATGAGGAGATGCTAAAGCGCATTCACACCAACAAGACCGCCAAGATGTTTCGATGTGCGGCGGTGATGGGAGGGATATGCGGCGGAGCGGACGAGGAGCAGTTAAAATGCCTGCGCGAATATGGCCTGAAAGTCGGGCTGGGTTTCCAGATAGCGGACGACATACTCGACGTGTGCGCAAGCAGCGCACAGTTGGGCAAGACCAGCGGCAAGGACACAAAGCAGGGAAAGGCGACGTATCCCGCCATAGTGGGACTGGAAAAGTCGAGGGAGCTGGCCGAGAAGCTCACTGATGAGGCGGTTGCGGCGATTGAGCCATTCGGCGAAAAGGCCGATGTGCTTCGCCGACTGGCGGCAGCACTTTTGAACAGAAGCAGGTAATCCGCCGGCGCCACGGATTTCAAACCTGCATTTTCAATACTGATAACGTAGCTTTCGCCGTTCGGGTCTGCATTGGGGGAAGTGTCGGGGCTTTTGACTAATCAAAAATTGCGGGAGGTGTCGATGAAATAATCAGGTCTTTGGGGGATATATTGT
>CAYUIL010000045.1:8224-12829 GCA_964444715.1 uncultured Pirellulales bacterium
GGCTTGGTGTCCTGGTCTTTTATCTCAAGCCGCCGGCGGGTTTGGTGTGGGGGGAAGTTGTATTTTCATCACAAAGAGAATCCCAGGTTTGGGGGGACTTTTTCGGTATATGTCATTTGGCGTATAGGATACGTCCCCCGCCTCGACCTCCTTAAGTTGACGAAACTCTTTAGTTAGAACTGTTTTTGCGAACCAACGGGCCATAAGTGAAAACTTATGGCCTTTTTTGTTTTCACCGCGGAGAACGCCGAGACCGCAGAGTTTTTTGTGTTCCTCTGCGAGCTTTGCGGTCTCTGCGGTTAAAAGACGTTAGTCGCGGATGCTGCGGTCATGCCAGCCGGCGGGAGCAGGGATGTACTTTCCGCTGAACCATATATCACCAGGCAGTATTCCAGACATCAGCCGGGTGTCAATGTAGTACTGTTTAAGGTAGCCGTCACTGCCGACGAGACCGACGACGCCTCTGATAACCTCTGTGATGCTGCCGCGGACAATGAGGTCGTCCTGGGGGCTGCTGTATTCTTTTCTGCTGCCAACATATTCAGCTCCCCATCCGCCACCGCCGACGGTAATGGCGGCCTCGACGACGGTCGGGTCGGGCAGATAACGGTTAGTGGTATAAGGGTCGCTGCCTGTTTTGTAAATCCCGATTGGCTGATAATAGTGTTTTCTGACGGCGCCTAAAAACTTGTCATCAACAGAATCCTCAAGGAAGCCGGAGCTTGAACGACCCGGGTCAACGACCTTGACTACGCCCTGGGCGATAAGGCCGAGGACATTGGGGTTGTCCGCGGTGGGCGTAGCGTTGGCGTCGGCGCAGTGTGGACCGTCAACGATGATGTTGTCTCCAACCCATATATTTCCCGTGGCGACGACGGTGATTTTGCCCTTTACGACCATATTGGGGTCGAAGCTGGGGTCGCCGCTTCCGATTACGACGTTGCCGTTAACAAAGATTTGCCCACCCGGCGCACTTTCATAGCCGCCGAACTGCTGTCTAACGTATGTATCTTCAATACGGATGACGCGTGGCGCGAAATTCGGGTCGTTTGGGTCGGGCGCGTAATGATACGCATATATCCTGTATTTCTGGAATACGGTTCCTCCGCTACCCGAGACCACGTTGTAATCATAGGTGTTGGCGGTGTTTGTTTTGACGGTGCAGTGATTTGTGATACGAACCCTGCCTACGCCGCAAGGGTCAACAAAAAATTCGAGCTGGACAGCACCGCAAGGATTCGTGACGCTGGCGGTGCCGTTAGGTTCAAACCTGTAGTTGGCGGCGGTGCTGTCGCGGAAGCGGTTAATCTTGCTTTGGACGGCCGCCTCATCGGTAATGCGGACGCCGGGCTGGTCGAAATATATGCCGCCGTTGAAAAATGACATAACCGAGGAGTACTTGTCGCTGCCCCCCGAGGTCTTCCTCGATTCACCCATTTCGACCCTGCGGAGGAATTGCGGACTGCCCGTTATGTAAATATCGCGCTGGTCGGGATTGTCGTTTAGAGTATTTATGTGAAGGGGCGTATCGATTATCTCGGTCCCGGCGAAATACACCGGGCTGGTGGATGTTGTTCCAGTTGGTACTCTGCAGGCGCCCATTGCCCAGCCGGACGTCTCCTGCATTGTTTCAACCTCGACGACCCTGGAGAAGGTGGGCCTGCCGCTTGTCCCGGTCACCGAAACTTTGAAAACAGGTCTTGCACCGAGAAAATCGGCGAAGCTGACGTCATAGTGGCACCTGCTCGTGCCGAAATCGATATCGCCGGAACCGCCGCCGAGTTGGAGCGCGCCGAGTATGTCGGTCTGCTGGCTCATCCAGAAGATGGCCCGTTCGTAGCCGGCCTCGGCAGCAAGCATAGCTTCAGTCTCGGCCTTGGTGCGGATGGCCTGGATGCGTGTGCCATAGCTTGTCATCGTTTCGCCGATGGCCAGTATTACCAGTATAATCATTACCGTAAGGACGAGTGGCAGGACGAAACCGCGCCGACGGGAGCATAAGTCATAAGAGCACAAGTAGTAAGTACTTGCGCACTTTTGCTCTTGTGCACTTGTGCTCCTGGTTTTTGTCGTGGTATTCATAATTCGGCTCCCGTTCTTGCCATGTGGACTACTGAGGCCATACGTTTCGCATCAGAGTGGCCGCCAGGGTTGTCTTGGACGACAAATCCGTGGGGTCGGTAATCACCAGTTTCATCCGGACGCAGCCCCAGCCGTCGCCAGCCATATTTTTTGTGGTGTGGCTGAATTCGACGCCTGTTACGTCTTCGGCCAGTTTGATTGTTGTTACGCCTGCTCCCGTTATTCTGTGGCTGGCTCCGTTGATGCCGCCGGGCGGGTAAGGACCGTAATCGACCTTGAGCTCATCGCCGTCGAGGTAGAACAGGGCGTATGCAGTGGCGGTTGTAGCCGGGTTCATCAGGTCAGCATCGAGCTCGGTATCCCAGTAGCGAAACTCAATGGCCTGCCCGGTTACGACTTCCTCCGGGTCAACTAAGGGCAGGGCCCGGGTGAATGTATTACCAACAACCTCGTACACGCGGTAATTTATTTTGTTGGACTTTCGGCCGACTGCGCCGAGTGCAGTCATTGTGTCCAGAGTGCCAAGTCGAGATTCGCAATTGGCGGCATTGAATATCTTGTTCCAGCTTCGATATCCGCTGTTGACCAGCATAGCTGCGATTATCATAACTATAGAGGCGGCGGTCATTGCCACAACTACTTCTATCAATGTAAATCCGCCGTGCGTATGACGTCTTGCGTCCTGCGTCCCGCGTTCGATGTTCTTAGTTCGTTGTTCTTTGTTCATAGTTCGTTCCTGTCCGCCCGGCAGGCGGGGTTTTAATCCTGGTCGCGTCTTACGTAGGTGGTCAGGGAGACCTCGGGGTCCCCTGCGCTGACTGCGCCCCGCACGTAGTCCTTGCGCCATCTTACTATGACGCGGACTTGGCGAAGCGTCACGCCGGCAACAGTATCCTGGTCTATGTCATTTTGTTGCAGTTGGATATAGAAGGCCTGGTTGTCGAGCGTTATCACATAGTCGCCAGACTCGCCGAACAATGTCGTGGCGAACCCCAAGCCCAGAGACGTCGGGTCGTAGGTGGGGTCGCCGCCAGTGCTTTTCCAGTCCTCGAGAAGTAGCTGTCCGATGCGTGTTCCGGTAATCTGGGCCTTAGAGGCACGGCTGAACTTTACATTGTGATACTGGTAGCCCATAGTACCGAGGGCGACTACGACGATAATCGCGACGGACGCCATTACTTCTGTCAATGTGAAGCCACGATTGTGGAAGGTACTATGCTCTCTGTTCATCCTCATATCTCCAACTTAAAATATGGCAAATGTTTGGGGGGTGTCCAAAATTTGCCTGGCATGCCGGGGCCGCAAAGGTATAATCCGTTCCCCTTCGCAGTAGCCCCGAGTTGTCGGGGCTACTGCGAAGGATGAATCGGCATATCTGCCGCTGGGCTTCTAAAGAAAATCCTGCAACGAACAAGGTCCGGTAATCTTGGGTATATAAGAAAACTGGGCAATTTCTTCCTCCGTATCCATAAAATCGGGACCGCGGACGGGTCAGTTCAAAGGCGAACCTCATGCTAACTGCTTGTTGTAACAGAGGTTAAGTCAAAGGGCATCGATAACTGGATGGATAATTGATTATTTTATGATTGCAGCCGCGGGTTGCAAATAATCAATAGAAAACGGGTGCAGGATTGAAGTGTAGCAACTGCGGTTGTATAATTCATAGCACAAAATGCAGAGATTGGACTCAAAAAAGCAGGGGCATTTCTCGAAGCCCGCTCCGCAGGAGCAACTTCGGCTGCGAAAGCTGGGCCAGCCAGTAGAGCCGGTGAATTCAACTCCGCCGGACCTCGGTCAAGCCGCGGCGGGAATCGAGCCGGGGGATTGGGAGGACTATCCACTACTTGCGGGGATAAACGGGCCGGGGGATTTGAAGGGGCTTTCGGTCTCTCAGTTGAAGCAGTTGGCAGGCCAGATACGGCAGTTTATTTTAGATACGGTCAGCAGGACGGGCGGACATCTGGCGAGCAATTTGGGGGTGGTGGAGATAACGCTTGCCCTGCATTATGTGTTTGATTTTGGGCGGGATAAACTCCTCTGGGACGTGGGGCATCAGTGTTATGCGCACAAGATAATCACGGGCAGAAAGGAGGCGTTCCGGCTTCTTCGTCGCCCAGGCGGAATTAGCGGGTTTCCCAATCCCGAGGAGAGCCGATACGACCAGTTTACCGTCGGACACGCGGGGACATCGATAGGGACGGCTATTGGAATGGCGATGGGCGAAGCCAGACAGGCAAGGCGGGAGAAAATTGTAGCACTGGTCGGGGACGCGAGCATTGTCAATGGCGCCAGCTTCGAGGCATTGAACAATCTGGGGCTGGTCAAGCGGCAGTTGTTGATTGTGCTCAACGACAATTCGATGGCGATAGACGCGACGCAGGGTGCGGTTGCGAAGTACTTTTCGAGAATTCGGCTGAGTCAGACATACGAGGATTTGCGCAGGACCACGAATGAGATTCTGGAGCACACCCCGGTCATCGGCAGGACGGTTGAGGAGGCGATAGAAAGAATAAAGAAAAGCAT
>CAYUIL010000046.1:0-647 GCA_964444715.1 uncultured Pirellulales bacterium
AAATCTCTCCTGAAAAATCAAGGGATTTAACTTTATTCGGCCTCCTGAATGGCGCAATGACAGCAGATTTGCGGGGAAAGCGAACTGCTGTTTCGGAAGGGAGCTTGAGAAGGATTTGTTATGCCGGAAGATTGGTTTTGACGACATATTAGAAGTGACATATTAGAAGTACCTGTCCCACGGAATGTTGTTTTGCGGGCAGAAAGGAATTAGAATATGCCGGCGACCATGAAGAAGAGGTCCCCTCCAAAACTTCCCGACCTTAGCCCCGCCGATATTCGTACCGGTCGCAGCCAGGAAGACATTAAACAGTCGTTTCTCGATAACCTGTTTTACGGTATGGGTCGTGCGCCGATGGGAGCCACACCCAACGACCTTTACACTGCGCTGGCGCTGACCATCCGTGACCGTGTGCTCAAGCAGGGGGTGCAGACGCTCGAAACGTATAGTGAGCAGGATACGCGCATGGTCGCTTATATGTCCGCCGAGTTTTTGCCCGGCCCGCATCTTGCGAACAACCTGCTTAATCTTGGTATGACCGAGCAGGTTCGTCAGGCGATGGTTCAGCTCGGTATCGACCTGGAGGATACGCTGGAACAGGAGGATGAGCCCGGTCTTGGCAATGGAGGCCTGGGGCGGCTGGCGTC
>CAYUIL010000046.1:657-12750 GCA_964444715.1 uncultured Pirellulales bacterium
GTTATATGGATTCACTTGCGTCGCTTGAAGTGCCTGCCATCGGGTATGGCATTCGTTATGAGTTCGGCATCTTCGACCAGGTCATCCGCGACGGCTGGCAGGTCGAGGTTACCGACAAGTGGCTGCGGCTTGGCAACCCGTGGGAGATTGCCCGGCCCGAACTGGCTTTCGACGTAAAGTTCGGCGGACATACCGAGGCCTTTACAGACGAGAAGGGGAATTACAGTGTGCGATGGATACCGGAGGTGGTGGTCAAAGGCGTGGCGTATGATACGCCCATTCTCGGCTATCGCGTGGGCACGTGCAATCGATTGCGCCTTTGGAAGGCCGAGGCGGTCGAGTCGTTCGATTTTTCCGCGTTCAATCACGGCGATTATTACCGTGCGGTTGAAGATAAAGTATTCTCTGAAAATATCACCAAGGTCTTGTACCCCAATGACCTGGCCGTTCAGGGCAAAACCCTTCGTTTGCAGCAGCAGCTCTTTTTTGCCTCCTGTTCTCTGCAGGATATGATACGCGTGCATCTGCTGCTGGGACGCCGGCTCGATAAATTTCACGAAAAATTTGCCGTCCAGCTTAACGACACGCACCCGTCAATTGCCGTGGCGGAATTGATGCGGCTGCTCATCGACGAACACCATCTGGACTGGGGCACTGCCTGGCACGTTACCACTCATACCTTTGCCTATACCAATCATACGCTTTTGCCCGAGGCGCTGGAGAAATGGTCGTTGGGTCTGTTCGGCAAGCTGCTGCCGCGGCACCTTGAGATTATCTACGAGATCAACCGCCGTTTTCTCAATGAAGTGCGGGCAAAGTTTCCCGGCGATGACGCGCGCCTTTCCCGCATGTCGCTTATCGATGAGAGCGGTGAACGATATGTGCGTATGGCCCATCTTGCCGCAGTGGGCAGTCACCACGTCAACGGCGTGGCACGGATGCACTCTGAGCTGCTCAGGACGATGGTGATGCGGGATTTTGCCGAGATGTGGCCGCAGAAGTTCTGTAATGTTACCAACGGCGTTACGCCGCGGCGGTTCGTCGCGGTCAGTAATCCTGAGCTGACGACGCTTATCAGCAGTCGGATTGGTGATGGCTGGCTGCGTGACCTTGCTCAGCTCCGCAAGCTCGAAGCTTTTGCGGATGATGCCGAGTTCCATCAGCTCTGGCGTGAAGTGAAACTCACCGCTAAGCGCCGTCTTGCCGCGCTTGTCGAACAGCGTACCGGCATCAAAATCGACCCCGACACGCTCTTCGATATTCAGACAAAGCGCATCCATGAGTACAAGCGGCAGCATCTCAATATACTGCATATCCTTACGCGGTATCTGTCTCTCAAGAAAAATCCCCAGGCCGATATGCCCGCTCGCACATTCATTTTCGGCGGCAAGGCAGCACCTGGTTATGTTAAGGCCAAGCTCATTATCAAGCTTATCAACGCCGTCGCCGAGCTTATCAATCACGACCCCGACGTGCGCGGTCGGCTCAAAGTGGTGTTTTTCCCCGATTACAATGTAAAAAACGCCCAGCATATCTATCCCGCCGCCGATTTGTCAGAGCAGATATCAACGGCAGGCAAGGAGGCGTCCGGCACCGGCAATATGAAATTCTCGCTCAACGGCGCACTGACCATCGGCACGCTCGACGGCGCCAATGTGGAGATTCGTGAAGAAGTCGGCAATGAAAATTTCTTCCTCTTCGGTCTTACCGCCGAGCAGGTACAGCAGCTAAAAACAAGCGGCTATCGTCCTCATGAGTACTACGAGCAAAACCCCCGGCTGCATGAAGTGCTGGACTTTATTGCCTCGGATACGCTGGCGGGCGGTGACGCCCGCCTCTTTGGTCCTCTGGTGAACGACCTTATCTGGCATGACCCATTCCTGCTGCTGGCCGACTATCAGGTCTATATAGATAGCCAAGATCAGGTCAGCGACTTGTGGCGTGACCAGCAGGCGTGGATACGAGCTTCCATTCTCAACGTCGCGCGCATGGGCAAATTCTCTTCAGACCGTTCAATTCGTGATTATTGTGAACAGGTGTGGAATATCAGACAGGTGTTGGTCAAAGTGATGTAGTGCGTAAGCCCGGAGAGGTTTGGCTGTTCACCTCGACTGCGTTTTCGGGCCGTTTGTTTCCCAATATATTCGCGTTCTCTGCGAAAGTCATTTTTCTCAAAATAGTTTCATATTGGGGTTGGCATCACCCGAATCTGGCGCATAATGTATATAAGCATTCACAGGGGAATTGTCCCGTGGACCGATAAAAAGGGGGGGGCTATGCATAAACATTTGTCTATGCCGACGAGCGGCAGAATTCTGTTTGTGTCGGCTACGCTTGTTATTGTTTTGACTTCGTTTGCGGCCTTAGCACATTATGGCCTTTGTTTCAGCACTCCGAGAGCCATTGACAACAAGCCGAAGGTCGGAGTGGTCAATGGCGTCGTTTACAATCCCGGCAGTTCCTGTGCCGTGGTTGATGGCGCGATGGTCCGCGAGGGGGACGTCATTGGCGATATCGCCGTCGTCGGGATACAAGATAACGCAGTCGCATTTTCAAAAGCAGGCGTGAACTGGCGACAGGAGGTCCTTGAGGCGCCGCACAAGGCCTGGACGGGTTCCGCCAGCGCCGCCGCTTGCGACGGCAAATAGCGCTGTCGGCCGTATAGCGACGCTTCGGTAGAAATATTGCGAGGCAGTGTTGGCTTTTTATATAAGCTTCGTAAAGCAGATTTGCGGGGGAAGGTAAGGGGTTTGGGCCGACCCAACCTTCTTTTTTCGCTCAAGACGCGATTTTTCCTGATATAAGCCATTTTCCTATGTAGGAAAATAGCGCAAAACAGGGAAATCCGGCGATTGTTTAAAGCGTTCCTGCCCGGCTACGGCTCCCCGCCCAGCGCTGGGCGGGGCCGAGACGAGCGCACCGGTGGTCAGGCGAGGTAAAGTTTGTCGCCGGGGTGGATGGGGGGAATTTTATCGCGTTTTTCGGCGAGGTCGTCTTTTGTCAGGGCGAAGGAGGGGGCAATTTCGAGAGCGCAGTCCGGCGAGCCGTCGGCTTTTCGCGGAACGGCGACGCCCGCTGATTCAAGCCAGTCGGCTGCGCGGACAATCATCATTTGTTTTGTTGTTTCAACACTATCAATACCCGTGGCGTTTTTTACCGGGGCGAATTCTTCACTGCGGAGGGTTTGCAGGATAATTGATTTTGAGCAAAGTGGCAGCGCGTCGAAGACGAAATTTTCGAGCTTAATGCCGTTGGGCTGGGTCGGCTCGACGGGCTGCCCCTTGTTGTCGATGTGCGGGATTTTCTTTACGGCCCTGTGGAGGGGCAGTGCGAAGCCGTCTTTATTCAGCCGACGGACAAAGGCCATGCTGATGATATGGATGCCGATGCTGCCAAGCTCGAATACCAGCGAGCCATCGGGATTTTTCTTTTGGGCAAGTTCGTCAGGCAGGTCGCTATATTCGATGATGGTGACTTTGCCGTCGGCGAGGCAGAAATTGCCGACCTGTTCGAGCGGGCCTGTTTTGATAATGGCCTTCGAGGACATTTCAGCGTCGTCGAGCGCGTGCAGTCCGATGAAGAGGGGGTCGAGGATATTGACGAGGGGGTTATCGACCTGCCAGTAGCTGATGAAATCGATGCCTCTTTTTTTCATATCGTCGAGGGCGCCGCTGTTGTAGAGCGCCCGCAGAGAGCCGCCGTGGCCGTCGGGGGAGGCGGCGATAGTACCGGTGTCGGCGAGGAGGATTTTGCCGTCGAGCGAGAAGTTGGGCAGCGTCCCCTGCTGGAATATGACGATGTCGTTTTTGTTTAGTCCGTAATAATTATTGGCGGAAAAGACAGCAAGCGTCTGGGCGTGGTTGAGGGGACTGGTCATCACATACCAGGGGCAGGGCGCGTTGTATCTTTCAGAGGCGGCGGAAATGGTTTCGGCGAAGATTTGAAAGAGTGTTTTGTTTTTGACGGGGCTTATTGGGAAGTTGCCTTTTGGGCCGTCGAAGCCGAGCCGGGTTCCCTGTCCGCCGGCGACGACAAAGGCGGCGACCTTGCCTTGTGAGATTAGGTCTTCACCCAGTTGGCGTGCCTGGTCGTATTTTCGGCGTTGGGCGGGGCCGGTTGGCTGAGGGGTATAAGAGGGGGCAGGGGCCAGGTTGGCAGGGAGCCGGGTGAAGTCGGAGTTTAGGATGTGATGGGAGCGCCAGTGGTCTATCTGGGCAAAATCCAGTCGGCTAATCTGGGCGAGGAGGTTTTCCTGCCAGGCCGGGTCAAGGCGGTCCCAGAAAGCCAGGAGGTGGGTCTGGCCGTATTTTTTTAGGACCTTTTGCAATTTTTGAAGCTGAATTTGGTTCGCCATAGGCGTTTTTCGGCACTAAAAAGGGCACTTATAAGGCATCCGAAGGTAGTTTTCAAGAAATTTGGTGATTTTGCCGAAAAAGTGGTTGACAGAAGTATTGTGCGGCGCTATACTGAGGTTAGAGTAGGCAGGTAAAAAAGTCAAGATTATAATTTGAGCCGTAATCATAAAAGTACTTCCTACCCAATCATAACCTGCCTGCGAGAAGTGGTTTCGCCTTGTTTCGCTCAAAGGGGCGGCTTTTTGAGCCAAGCAAAGGCGGCCAACAAGTCCTGTGAAATCTGGTTTAAGAGCGTTCTGTGCCGGCCGATTCCGAGCGAAACGATTGAGAAACAAGAGATTCGCAAGGAATTACGGACTGAGTTGTGCAGGTTAAAGCAAATTGGATTCATTGTTTTGAACCCATACGCGAATGTGCTTTGGAACGGCTGGATTAGCGAATCTCGATAAAGGTAAAGGAGAAGAAAAATGAGAAAGAAAGGTTTTACACTGGTTGAGCTGCTGGTCGTGATAGCGATCATAGCTCTGCTGATGGGCATCCTGATGCCTGCGCTGGCGAGGGTCAGGACTATCGCCTACCGAATGGTCTGCGGGACGAACCTGTCAGGCATCGGCAAGGCGGTTCTGCTGTATGCCGGTGACTTCAAGGAGGAATACCCGATGCCGGGCTGTATTAAAATGACGGTATTGTCCATAACCGGCCTGATTAATGACTGGTCTAACGCCCTTAACGGAGGATGCCCGGTTATTTATATGGGCGACAAGGCGACCATCGGCTCAGTGCTCTATCTGCTCGTGAAGTATGAGGACGTTTCGGTCAAGCAGTTTAACTGCAAGGGCGACACCGGGGTCAAGATATTCAAGCTTACGGACTTTCCCCTAGCGCCGGGCAAGTCACTGGAGGACTTCACCAAGGCGTATGATTTCGGCAAGAGACCGGGGATATATAACAGCTATGCGTACCACACGCCTTTCGCTGCGACTTCGATATCGCCGGGCTTTCCTGTAAATTCCAACAGTCCTCCGTCTGCTCCGCTCGCAGCGGACAGAAATCCGGCGCTGGACATCAATGTGAAGTATATAGTAGGCGGGACAACAGCCGGCGGGGCATTGCCTCCTGGTACCCCGGTAGAGATTAAAACACCCTGTGACCGGTGGGTCACCAGCGGCAACGAATACAAGGACCCGGACCTTTTGTATAACTCGTTTGCCCATCAGCGAGAGGGGCAGAACGTGTTGTACAACGACGGCTCTGTAAAGTTTGAAAAGCAGGCCAATGTAGGCATAGACGCCGACAACATCTGGCAAAGGCAGCCGGCGGATAAGCCGACAAAGCCAGAAAGAGAGGCCTGTGGGTTTTTCCCGCAGATGGTGAGTTCAACTAGTTGCTGTGTAAATGTATTCGCCGGCGCCCCCGAGAGCGTGGTTCCCAGGACGATAGGTGATTCGCTTTTAATCAACGAACACCAGAACAGCGGTGCATTACAATAGCGACAGCCGGCTCAAGACAAACATAAAAGTGCCAATAGGCGGCCTTATACTGCGGTATAAGGCCGCTTTTATTTCGGGCGGAGGGGGGGGTTACGAGACAACGGCTTTTTTGAGATTTGTGTTTGGGGGATTTTTATGTTAAATTGCCCTCCTGGTTTTGTTCCGGAGTGGTAAGTTGGCTAAGACGCTGCTATACAAAATACTGTCGAGTCACCTTGTGGACGGGCAGCTTGTGGCGGGCGAGCAGGTCGGCATAAAAATCGACCAGACCCTGACGCAGGACGCGACGGGGACGACGGCGTTTTTGTTGTTTGAGTCAATCGGAGCGGGCAGGGTCAGGACCGATTTGTCGGTGAGCTATATCGACCACAATATGTCGCAGTTCGGGCCGGAGAACCACAACGACCATTTGTATCTTCAGACGATAGCGGCAAAGAGCGGGGTATATCATTCGCGTGCGGGCAACGGGATTTGTCATCAGGTTCATCTGGAGCGTTTTGCCAGGCCCAGTGCGACGCTGTTGGGCAGCGACTCACACACGCCGACGGCCGGCGGGATGGGAATGGCGGCGATTGGGGCAGGCGGGCTTGATGTGGCGGCGGCAATGGCGGGCGGGCCTTTTTACATAACCTGCCCGAAGGTTGTCGGCGTGAAACTCACCGGGCGATTGCCCGACTGGGTGGCGGCCAAAGACGTTATTTTGAAGCTGTTGAGCATATTGACGACGAAGGGCAACGTCGGCTGGGCGGTGGAGTATTTCGGGCCGGCGGTGCCGACGCTTACGGTGCCGCAGCGAGCGACCATTACCAATATGGGGGCGGAGCTGGGCGTAACTACGAGCATATTTCCCGGCGACGAGCAGACGAGGAAGTTTCTTGTTGCGCAGAAGCGCCAGAAGGACTACCAGCCGATGGCCGCGGACGCGGGGGCAGTATATGACCGTCTCATTGAGATAAACTTATCTGAGCTTGAGCCGATGGCGGCGTGCCCATCTTCGCCCGACAACGTGAAGACAATCGCGGAGATTGCGGGGATGGAGGCGGGGCAGATAGCCATAGGCAGTTGCACCAACTCGAGCTACGCGGATTTGATGATGACGGCCGGCGTGTTGAAGGACAGATGCGTTCACCCGACGGTTGAGTTTGCGGTGTCGCCGGGCAGCAGGGAGGTTTTGAATATGCTGGCGGCGAACGGCGCACTGGCTGATATTATCTCGGCGGGGGCGAGGATACTTGAGAGCGCCTGCGGGCCTTGCATCGGGCTTGGATTTTCGCCAGCGGAGGGTGCTGCCAGCTTGCGGACGTTCAACAGGAATTTTGCCGGCAGGAGCGGGACGAGAGGCGATAAGGTATATCTTGTAAGCCCTGAGACGGCGGTTGCCTCGGCTTTGACGGGAAAAATCACGGACCCGCGGCGATTGCCTGAGCTGTTTGGGATAAAGTATCCGGGGAAGAGTGAGCCGGATGAATTTATCGTTAATGATAATATGATAGAGCCGCCCTTGAGCGAGCAGGAGGCGGCCAGGGCCGAGGTTATACGCGGCTCGACGATAGTGGTGCCTGAGCAGCCAACGCCGCTGCCAAGTGACTTGAAGGGCGAGGTGCTGATAAAATGCGGGGACAAGATTACGACCGACCACATAATGCCCGCTGGTGCGTTTTTGAAATATCGCAGCAACGTCCCTGAATATGCGAAGGTCGTATTCAATTGTTTCAACGAAAAGGGTAAGCCCGGTTTTGCCGAACGAGCGCTGAAGTTAAAAGGGCAAGGTCGCGCAGGCATAATTGTGGCGGGGGCAAGCTATGGGCAGGGTTCATCGAGGGAGCACGCGGCCCTTTGCCCGATGTATCTGGGTGTGCGTGCAGTGATTGCCAAGAGTATCGAGCGAATCCACAAGGCGAACCTGATAAACTTCTGCGTAGTGCCGGTAGAGCTGGCCCAGGCGGGCGACTACGACAAAATCAACGAGGGCGACAAACTGCGAATCGATGGTCTCGTCGAGGCGATAAAGAGCAAAGACGAGGTAAAAGTCGTCGAAGAAAACGGCAGATACGAATTTGTCGGCAGGTTGGAGCTGTCGAGCAGAGACAGGAAGATTCTGTTGGCGGGTGGATTACTGAAATATACGCTGGAAAAGGCCAATGATAAAAGTAGTAACCGTATTCGGGACCGGGGCGGCAAAACCCGGCGATAAGAACTTTGCATTGGCTGAGCAATTAGGCAGGTTGCTGGCAGAGGCCGGTTTTGCGATAGCCAACGGCGGCTATGGCGGGACGATGGAGGCGTCGGCGAAAGGGGCGAGCGAGGCGGGCGGTGAGGTTATAGGGGTTACGTGCTCGGCGTTTGGGCGCGGCAGGGCAAATGAGTTTGTCAGTCGTGAGATTGTTACGAAGTCGCTGAATGAGCGACTCGATACGCTGATAAGCATCGGCAGCGCGTATGTGGTGCTGCCCGGCGGGACGGGGACGCTGTTGGAGCTGGCGTTTGTCTGGGAGCTGAAAAACAAGGGCTTTTTGAGCGGGGATAAGCCGATTATACTTTTGGGCGATTACTGGAGCCGGTTGGTGGAGCTGGTTGCGACTGATGATGCCGGCAGTAGGCGGCATCTGTTGCTGGCGGATGAGCCGAAAGAGGTTATTGAGCTGTTGAAAAGGCGCAGGAGAAACCAGTGATAAGGACAACGCGATTCCGCCGCACGAATGGCGGACAAGTTATATTAGCTGTGATAATGTCGATTGGTATTGTGCTGCCCGGGGCGTTTGCGGCGGGTGAGCAGCTTCTGCAGGACGATTACGTTATTGCCGGGGTGGACGGCCGGCTTGTTGAGGCGGGGCCTGACAAATGGGTGTTTGAGTTTGAATCGGAGATAGGCCCCGGCGCGCCGGGTGAAGCGAAGGCGGGGCAGACGCTGGAGCTGCTCAACTCGGCGACGCTTGAAAAAATGGCGGCGGATGCAAAAGAACGCAGTGATGCGCGGTATCGGCTCTGGGGTAAGGTGACGAAATTCGAGGGCAAGAACTATGTGTTTGCGGCGTATTTTCTGGGGCTGCGGAAGGTGGACAAGCCAGCCGGCCAGCCGCAGGCAGGCGGTGAGGACAAGACAGGACAATCAATAAACGCCCCGAATGACATATTAAATATACCGGATGAGATAGTAGCAAAGCTCCAGACATCGGAGGTTTTGCCGGCCCAGGAGACGCCGGCGGGATTGCAGTTGAAACAGGATACGATTTTTGCGAACAGGGCCGGGCGTGTGGTCGAGAAAGATGGCCGGTACATATTCGAGCTGGACGGTCTGGGGTGGGGCATCGAAAAATTTGCGATTGAGCTGCTGTCCTGCCAGGCGCTTGAGCAGGCGTTACAGCAGGCGCGCAGCGAACCCAATCCGGTCAGATTCAACGTGGCCGGCATCCTGACAAAATACAAAGACGGACAGTACCTGCTGCTGCAAAAAGCAACAAGGGCGTATAGCTATGGCAACTTCGGCGGGTAGATTTCACCGCAGAGAGCGCTCGCCTCGGCGTAGCCGTAGGCGAAGCCGGGCAGAGACCGCAAAGAAAGAATAAAGAGTAATGGCAAACGAGCTTGATAAAATTCTGATTAAATACGACCAGCAGGATTTCATGGAACGGTTTGTAGAAAGCCGGGCAGCTGTTATAGTGACTACACACCTTGATAGCGAGAAAAATAAACAATTAGATGCCATCATTAACGAAGTGGAGCGACGCGGGGATGAAGCGGTAGCCGAATACACAGAGAAGTTCGACGGGGTGAAACTTACTCCTGAGCAGTTCAGGATACCAGAAGCAGAACTAAAAGAAGCTCACAAAGCAATCGATAAGAAACTTTTGAAGTCAATTCGCCAGGCGATAAAGAACGTCAGGCAATATCAGTCAAAAATCTTCGTCGGCAAAGACAAGAGATTCAAATCTACTGGCATAAAATATACACCGATAAGGCGAATTGGGATATGCGTTCCCGGCGCATCTGCGCCCCTGCCATCGACAGTGATTATGACGGCCGTGCCTGCGCAGGTGGCAGGGGTTAAGGAAATCGTTGTTGTATCGCCGCCACGGTACAAAGGCAGCATTCATCCCGTGATATTAGCGACCTGTCAGGAATTGAAAATTAAAGAGGTTTACAGGATAGGCGGTGCACAGGCCGTAAAGGCGCTGGCGAGAGGGACGAGAACAATCAAGGTGGTCGACAAAATAGTCGGACCGGGGAACGCTTGGGTTCAGATGGCAAAGAAAAAAGTTCTGGGCTTTGTCGGCATTGATTCAATAGCCGGGCCAAGCGAGGTGCTGATAATAGCAAACAAAAAAGCAAATCCCGCGTGGGTAGCGGCCGATATGCTCAGTCAGGCAGAACACAATCCCGGCTCCGCGGTTTTATTCACGGACTCCGAAAAACTCGCTCTTGAAGTATTAGCCGAACTTAAACGGCAAGTGGAAAAACTAAGCAGGTCAAAAGAAACAATTGATTGCCTGCTGAAATCCAGCGCGATCGTTGTTCTTGATACTATGGCAGATACTATATATCACGCTAATCTTTTCGCTGCTGAGCATTTACAGATTCAGTGCGGAAAACAAAGCAGGCAAATCGCCAAAAGGATTCAGAACGCCGGCGCGATATTTATCGGGGATTATTCGCCCGTGGCGGTTGGGGATTACTGGGCGGGGCCGAGTCATACGCTGCCGACGGGAACCAGCGCTCGTTTTTTCAGTGCTTTGAGCGCGAACGATTTCATAAAAGCGACCAGCATCATCGAATATGACAAGAAGAAATTGGCAGCCAGCGCGGATGATATAATTCGCTTAGCTCAGGCGGAGGGTTTGGATGCACACGCAAGAAGCGTAAAGATTAGACAGGAGCATTAAAGTTTCACTTCCCATTTAAGTCGGTTTTCATATCGACGGAAGAACCGGCCAAGTATATACGCAGCGATGAATATCAGATAAACATCAATACCCCAGGCGAGCAAGGACAGACCTCCGGGCTGCAATTGGCCGACGAAGCTCATCAGCAGGCCGATAACGCAAAACAGCAGGACAAGAGCACAATACGACAGGAATGTGCTGACTATCGAGCCGATTATCAGGAAGGGATTGAGGGCGGCGATTGAATCGAACAGGGCCGCTGCCAGCAGAGACATCGGGAAAAAGAAAACGCCAAGACCATAGAGTGTCCAATACCATGGGTCGGTTCGCCAGTTAAGCGGTTCTGCAGGTCCAACCGGAAAGGTTCGAGCCGCCGGTAAGATATAGAAATAGAGCGTATACAGAACCATCGGCCCAAAACAGATAAGTGTGCATCCGAAAACCAGAAGAACGCGGCGCAACAGGTCAGCGAAACTGGGGGGATTTTCGAGAGACACGTCCGGAGCGGTGCGTTCATCTTTTGCAGCGGCAATGACACAGTTGGAAAGGTAGAAATAAAAATAACCAATCAGCGCAATATATAAGCCAATTGCCAATAACTGGCCGTAGCAGCAGGCGTAGGCAAATATTCTTTCGGCCAGCCCGAGTAATGGAGGTCCGAACCAGAAGAGGAGAAAATGAATAACACCGGACAAACTGAATGGGAAGGCGAACATATTCACAAGCGTGGCGGGCTTTTGTTCGGGGGGAGGTGTGAATTTATCGGCGTCTGCGCCGACATAGGTCGGCGGTTCCAGGCCGGTGCGATGCCACTGCTGAGGCGGGGGACGCCTCGGCCGGGAGGGCTCGGAGGGCTGCTCGGAATCGCGTTTGAGGCGAATCGGCTCATCATCCTTCGGCGGAGGCGGCGATTGCGGGATGACGATGACGTTTTTGCACTGTGGACATTTGCCTTTTTTGCCGGCGTATGCGCGGGGGACGCGAATCTGCCGGCCGCAAAAACTGCAGTTGAACGTGATTATCGAATCCGACGGACTTTCGCTCGGCATTTTACCCTCCATTTGCCGACCTTCCTTTTACCTGCGACTGACCTTCATCAGGGGCTTTTTAATTTCGCCTTTATAATTTCGGCGGCTTTTGCGAGAGCGTCGTCGAGTTTGTCGGTTTTTTTGCCGCCGGCCTGCGCCATATTGGGTCTGCCGCCGCCGCCGCCGTCGATAATGGGCGCGATTTGCTTGAGGAGTTCGGCGGCGCTTATGCTGTTTACCATGTCGTCAGTGACACCTGCAAGCAGTGTTGCCTTGTCGCCTTCGGGAAAGCCGAGGACGATTACGGCTGATTTTGCTTTCATTATGAGCATATCTAATA
>CAYUIL010000047.1:0-12555 GCA_964444715.1 uncultured Pirellulales bacterium
CGCGACAAGCTCGGCAGCACGTCCACGGGCGGCGACACCGCCTTGCGATGCAGCGAACGAGACAGAATAATCTGTCCCTCGGTGATATATCCCGTCAGGTCCGGAACCGGATGCGTTTTGTCGTCTTCCGGCATCGTCAGAACCGGCACCATCGTTATCGAACCCTTCTTGCCCTTTATCCTGCCCGCCCGCTCATAAACGGTCGCAAGGTCGGTATACAGATAACCGGGGTAACCCCGTCTGCCGGGGACCTCTTTTCTTGCGGCGCTGATTTCGCGCAGCGCCTCGCAATAGTTGGTCATATCATTGAGGATAACCAGCACGTGCATATCCAAATCGAACGCCAGATACTCCGCAGCCGTAAGCGCGAAGCGAGGCGTGGCGATTCGTTCAATCGCAGGGTCGTTGGCAAGATTGATGAACATTACCGCCCGCTCGATTGCGCCGGTACTCTGCAAATCGTCGATAAAGAACTGCGCCGACTCGAACGTAATCCCCATTGCCGCAAAAACAACCGCAAACTTCTCTTCTTTACCCAGCACCGCTGCCTGTCGTGCCAGCTGCGCGGTCACGTCGTCGTGCGGCAGGCCAGCGCCGGAGAATATCGGCAGCTTCTGTCCGCGAACAAGCGGATTAAGCCCGTCGATTGTGGAGATTCCCGTCTGGATAAACTCATTGGGATAATCGCGTGCGCACGGATTGATGGGGTTTCCGTTAATGTCGAGCCGCTTGTCGGGGATAACAGCGGGGCCGCCATCCTTCGGCTCACCCAGCCCGCTGAAAACCCGCCCCAAAAGGTCCCGCGACACGCCAAGCTCCAACGGCCTGCCCAAAAACCGCACCGTCGCGTCACTCACGTCAATCCCGCTTGTGCCTTCGAACACCTGCACCAGGGCCTTATCCTTTTCGACCTGCAGAATCTGCCCGTGACGTATTGAGCCGTCCGCAAGCTCAATCTCGACAATGTGCGCGTATTTAGCGTCGTCCACCATCTCGACCAGCATCAGCGGCCCCGATATGTTCGTTACCGTCTGGTATTCCTTCAGCGAAAGCATTTGCTACTCCTGTATCATCCTGTTCTATTTGCGACTATGCCACCGCCCCGGCCTGCAACTGCTTGATTTGCCGGCTGATTGTCTGGCGGATTGCGGTGATTTTGTCGATTTCTTTTTCAGGAATATACTTTGCCCTTGCGATTTCCTCCCGCACGGCCAGCTTGAAAATCTGTGCCGTCTCGACTCCCCCGTCTATTGCCGCGAGGGCCTCTTTGTGAAAGTGCAGAACCATCTTGAGCATCTCATATTGCTTATCCAGCGATGTATAGGTATCGACCGCGTGAAAGGCGTTCTGGTGCAGGAAATCTTCCCGAATCGACCTGGCCGTCTCAAGCGACAACCTGTCCTTAGGCGAAAGCGACTCCGCCCCGACCAGCCGAACAATCTCCAAAAGCTGCGCCTCCTGTTCAAGCAGCCCCATCGCCTCGACGCTCAAACTCTCCATTTCCTCGCCCCGCTGCTTGTCCTCAAACGCGCCTCTGAGATACTGCTTGTAAAACGAATAACTCGTCAGCCAGTCAATCGCGGGGAAGTGCCTCGCGTACGCCAGCCGACCCTGCAGCGACCAGAACACCTTCACCACGTGCAGGGTTGCCTGCACCACCGAGTCCGACAAATCGCCTCCCGGCGGGCTGACCGCCCCGATTATCGACAGCGAGCCCTCGCGTTCGGGCTTACCGAGGCACTCGACTCGTCCCGCCCTTTCATAAAACGAGGCGATTCGCGCACCAAGGTAGGCGGGATACCCTTCTTCAGCCGGCATCTCCTCAAGCCGGGTTGAAATCTCCCGCATCGCCTCCGCCCATCGGCTGGTGCTGTCCGCCATTAGCGCCACCGTATAACCCATATCGCGGAAATACTCTGCAATTGTTATGCCCGTATAGACCGACGCCTCTCTGGCCGCCACCGGCATATTCGACGTATTCGCTATCAGGACCGAACGCTTCATCAGCGGCTCGCCGCTCCGCGGGTCCTTGAGCTCCGGGAACTCCGTCAACACGTCGGTCATCTCGTTGCCTCGCTCGCCGCAGCCGACATACACCACAATCTCTGCATCTATCCACTTTGAGAGCTGATGCTGCACAACGGTCTTGCCCGTCCCGAACGGCCCAGGCACGCACGCAGTCCCGCCCCTGGCTATCGGGAAGAATGCGTCGATAACCCGCTGGCCCGTCACCAAAACCTTGTTCGGCGCAAGCCGTCGCTTCGTCTGTCTGGCGTTGCGGACAGGCCATTTATGCATCAGCGCTATCTTATGCTCCAGCCCATCCTGCCCCGCCACAACCGCAACCGTCTCTTCAACGGCATAATCGCCCTCTTTTATACTCTTTACCTTGCCGCTCACGCCCGGCGGCACCATAGTCCGGTGCTTGACCAGTATTGTCTCATCCACCTCGCCGATAATGTCACCGGCATTGACCTCTGCGCCGGTCTGAACCGTCGGCTTAAAGTGCCATTTCCTTTCCCTGTTCAGACCCGGCAGGGCGCTTCCCCGGCTCATAAATTCGCCCTCCGCCTTGACCAGCAAATCCAGCGGTCGCTGAATGCCGTCGTAAATGCTCTCTATCAGCCCCGGCCCAAGCTCAACGCTCAACGGCGCCTTCGCGTCCACAACAGGCCCGCCCGGTCCTATTCCCGTCGTCTCCTCGTAAACCTGTATCGAGGCGAGGTCGTTCTTTAACCCGACTATCTCACCAATCAGGTTCAGCTCGCTGACGCGAACCACGTCATACATCCGCGAGCCCGCCATACCTTCGGCGACCACAACAGGCCCCGCCACTTTTACTATTCTGCCTTTTTGTGCTTCACTCATCGTTCTTCAACCCAAAAATTTTGGCCTTCAAAATAAACCGAAAACTAAGATTTATAATCGCTATCCATAATATTTATACCCGTCGCCATTTTCAGCACCCTGCCCAAAGCCCTGGTCGCAAACCCCTCCGGCTCGGTAGTAAACGGCACAACCACCACGCACGGCGTCGGCGCATTCTGCGAACCCGAAAACGTCTCTTCCGCCGCCATGGCGGCGTTCTCGGCCACCACCACCAGCGTATATTTGCCCTGGGTTATCTTTTCGGCTGCCGCCGCCGTCTGCTCAGCGGTATCACCCGCCACAAACGTATCCACCCCCATCGCCGCAAACGGCATCACAAAATCCGCGTCACCCAAAACTGCAACTTTGCCTTCCATTTTCTCTGCTCGCTGTTTTAACCAATCCGGTCCAGAATAAGTTTCGGATTGAGATTGTTTTTCTTGGCCGTCAAAACAAGACGCACCGTGCGAATCTCATTTTCCTTTGCCAGCAGATACGTAATAATCGGCTGAGGTCCCGCAACAATCCCAATTGTCAACTTCAAATACCCGTCCAGGTATTCCTCGCACTGCTGCTCGATTTTCAAAAATGATTTCTCCGAACCAAGATACGCCGAGCCCGCCTGCACCACCTCAAAATAAAGCGTGGCGAAGAACAACGCCCCCAACGACTCGCTGCCCGTTTCTACACCGCGAAGCAACCTGTCGCGTTCGACATATCCACCGGGCAAAAAGACGTTTCGCTCTTCCGATTCCGTCAGCCGCAGCCGCAGCATCGTTCGAATATTGCTCAGGTCCGTTTGTATCCTGAAAAGCCCGAGCAGGAAGTCGCTGTTCAGCTTCTTCGCAGTCGTCAGATTAAACTCGGTTTGCGCCGCGTCAATCGCATAATCGATTCTGCGTATGTCTTTGTCGTGATAATAGGCCAAAATGGCCCGCTGGCTCGCCTCGGCCATATAGTCCGGCAGTAATTCGTATCTTTCGGACTCAAAGACCTCGGCGAACTGTTCGGCCGGGAAATTGCCCTCGCCGCTGTAATCGCCGCCTATCGACTTTTTAGTCGCCGCACGCCGAGCCGCCAGCCGCAGATTCGCAAAATCATCCCTTGCCTTGAACAGCATCAGAATCGTCTTATTATGTATCCAGCCGGCAAACTGCTGCCGAATGGCCGACCGCCGTGCTGATAAAAGCCGCTCAAGCTCCGAAATACCTGTTCCTGCCGCCAGTGCATATTCGCCGGAGCGTAAAATATCCGCCGCCTGTTCAAAGTTCGCCGCATTGGCCACATCCACCAGCGTCGTCCGGCTGAGCATCTGCGTTTCAAGCACACGCACCTGCGCCGTCTCGAAGGCATACCGCCAGTCGTCGCCGCCAATCGGCGGGTATCGATAAAAATCAATCATCGGCTGTTCTAAAACGGCTGTCATTTTTTATCATCGCCAAAAAGCTGCTTAGCCAGTTCCATCTCAAACTCGCCTCTGGCCCTGGCAAGCAGGACCTTCGATGAGCAGTTGTTTTTGATTTTTCCTTTTTTGAGGATAAAGCCGGCGGCTATGGGCTGCTTTTCGCTCGACAGCTTCAAGTTGCCTTTGCCCTTTGAAGCGAGCTGTTGATTGACCTTATCTATAAACTGCTGGTCGATTCGTTTTTCGTCGGCGTCGACAATTACCTCTTCGTCGCCGGTTTGCACGCTATCGAGCATCAGTTTGGTCATAAGCCCCCGATACTGCTCGTCGGGCAGGGCTTTAAACTGCTGGCGGGCACGGGAAAAAACCTCATCGAGTATCCCGGCCTTCTCGGCCAAATACTCCTTCGCCAGCTCCATTCTCACTGCCGACAGCAACTGTGATTTCGCCTCGGCGCCCGCCTTTTGCGCAAGTGCGTCGCTGTGTTTGCGGTATTCGCGCAATTGCTCATCGAGCCGGGCCTGTTCCTGCGCCTGTTTTACCTCGGCTTCTTTTTTTATCTTTTCCGCCTCGGCCTGCGCGTCCGACAATATCTTTTCTATTACCTGTTGGCCTTCCATAATCTCACCACGTATTCGCCTTCACTCACCCGAATCAGTTACGCAGCCACCGCCGGCCATTGAATCGCAAACAGCAGCATAAACAGCGTCACCAGCAGTCCCAGAATCGCGTACATCTCGACCATAACCGCGTAAACGACGCCCGCCTTGAACGCCATTTCGGGTCTTTTCGCGGCCATCAGGATACCAGCCGCACACACCTTGCCCTGATGAATAGCGCTCATCAGGCCGGCTATACCTACCGGCAGGCAGGCCGTCAATACCAACAGACCGAGTTTCACTCCGAGCGCTTCACTCAGACCGCCGCCAAAGATATTGAGCTTCTGCATAACCATAAAAGCGCCCAAAAACCCATAGAAGCCCTGTGTTCCCGGCAGCACAACCATTACGAATAACGGTCCGTATCTTTCCGGTTTCTCGCTGAGCACTCCGGCTGCGCTTCTGCCCGCTATCCCTATGCCGATTGCCGAGCCGATACCCGCCAGCAGCGCTGCTAATCCCGCACCCAGTAACGCCAATACCATTCCGTAATCCATCTGACAGACCTCACTTTCTTACAATCTCTGTTTTTGCTTCTCCGAAAACGCGTGGTTTTCGTCGCCCGTTATGTAAATGTGTTTGTATTGCCTGGCCAACGGCTCGAAGGTTTTGCCGCCGCCGATGATAAACTTCGGGAAAAACTCCACGTACTGCAGTCGCAGCGTGTGAACGAACGCGCCAAGAGCCGACATTGCCAGATTGAACAAATGTCCCCCCACCAGGATTAGTATCATCAGCACTATTCCTATCCCGTATGGTATTTCCATTGCGAGTTTGGCGATGACATTTACCGCCATCGCCAGTCCTGCTCCCACCATGCCCAGCGCCATCAGCCGCAGGTAGCTCAAAACATCACCCAAAAAGAAAATCGTGCTGAACACGTTGTAGAAACCCATCCCCAGCCGGGCGCCCCAGTTGCCCTCTCGCTGACTGAAAAGGAGAATCATAACCGCCGGCACAATCGCTATCTTGCCGAATATGCCGCCGATTCGCCCGTCAATCAGGCCGAATTTCCCGCATCCGAACAGCACTAACGAGTTGAGCATTACCAGCCACGTCAGCCGGTCGCATATCGCCGCAACAAAATCCTTTTGTTTCAGGTCGTGCACCAGCGCTATCACTATGCCAACGTTTATCTGAAAGTAACCAAGCCCCACGGACAGCAGCAAAAACGGTATGGGGTTATCCAGCGGGTCGAACAACATGAGCTTTTCTCTGAAGGGCTGAAGCACCGGGATAAATTGCTGTATGACGTCGCCGAACCATCCGCCGGTCATCGCCCCGAATATCGCCGTGGAGACCCCGCAGATACCCAGCATCCAAAGCAGCTTCTTGTCGCCCTGCATCTTCACTATCATCCAGCCGGCAATCGCCACCATTAAAAGCCCGTATCCCGTGTCCGCAAGGCACATCGCGAAAAAGACGGTGAAAAACGGCGCCAGGAATACCGTCGGGTCGATATTGAAATGCTGCGGCATACCATACAACCGGGTGATAACCTCGAAAGGTCTGACAACGCTTTTGTTTTCTATCTCAACCGGTATCTCTTCGCCTTCAGCTGGCTCAATCTTATGCAAGCTCGAGGCGGAAAAACGCGAGACCAGCTTGGCCAATCGTGAATAGTCCTTCCGCCTGACCCAGCCCTCAAAGATGACCGTCCGCTCAGTCGCAGGCGACGTCTCCTTCGTCTGCTCCCTGTGCAGTAAGTTCGAATAGTGGTCGTAAAGAATCTCAAGCTTCAAAAGATTCTCGGCCAATAACGTTGCCTTTTCACGCCGGCTGGCAAGGGCCTGTTTTGCCTGCTCAAGCTTCTCCTGCGTCTGTTTTACCGCGTCGGTTACCGTGCCCGTCACGCCGGCGAAGTTTGCCTGCTCAAACTCCGCTGCACGCAGCAGCTTGTGAACCTGCTCCTCGCATTCTTTGAGCCCGACCACCACGCAGGCATACTTATTGCCCGCCGCTGCCACCTGCTGTATCGCAGCATCAAGCTGTGAGACCTGCTGACTCAACTGCTCCAAACGCTGGCTGGGAACAAGCCCGGCCCAGCATTTCGCCCGGCTGAACCGACCAAGCTCCTCAACCGCAACAGTCAATCCCTCCCAGGGCCTCAGCTCCTCCAGCCGCAAAGTTAGATTCTCAATGTTCGTTTTTAGCTTTTCTGTCGCCGCCTCCGTCTCGCTGCACTGCTCGACCACCGCCAAAACCGCCTCGTCCGATGTTACCTCTTCGTATGTGTGCCTGTCCACCACGGGCCTCGGCGCCAGCATCGCCCCAAGCCCGCCCGCCTGCTTGCTGTATGGTTTCAAAAACTCAATGCTCCCCTCTAATCGACTCAGCAGCTCCTCAGTATCTCTGGGCTTCTGGCCGCCCCTGCCCTCGCCTAACTCTTTGCTGACCGTCGCCGCCTCGGCATTGAGTATCTGGCAGATACCTTCTGCCTGCAGCGCCTCCAAAAGCTCGCTTGCCTCGCCACGGTGGCTGACAATCATAATCTTGGCCATCGCCGCTACCGCCATCGCTATCCTCTCAAATACTGCGTCACCCTCGCAACGGCAGCGTCCATCCGCGAGTTCGCCCTGGCGCGCAGTTGCTGACGCTGTTTTTGCCCTTCAGCCCGCAAGACGCCGCCTTCGGCCTGACCCGGCGACTGTGCAGCGGCAACCGCAGATTCAATCGCCTTTCTCCTGTCGTGCTCGGCCTGCTCTATTGCTTTCTGCCCGGCCGTCTTCGCCCCCTGTGCCGCCTCAACTGAATCCGCCTTCGCCTGCTCGATTATCCGCTGCGCCTCTGATTCCGCCTCTTTAATTTTCTTTATCAGTTCCATATTTTGAGCTTCTTAAAAGCCATCCCCAATGCGGGTGCATCAACAAATTATTATCGCCAAATCAAAGAAAACGTTAAGTGGCCAAATTACAACAATTTATCGACCTTTGCCGCAAGCTGTTTTACGTGCTCCAGCGACCTGTCGAATTCCGCCCGTTCGTCGGCTTCGAGCTTCAGCTCGACAACCCTCTCGACTCCCCTTTTGCCGAGCATCACGGGAACGCCTACAAAATAGCCCCCCACGTCGTATTCGCGGTCGCAATACGCGCTGCACGGCATAATCGCCTTGCTGTCGGCCACGATTGCCTCTGCCATTTTCACCACGCCGGCGGCAGGCGCATAATACGCACTTGAGCCGAGCAAATCGACTATCTCAATTCCGCCCTTTCTGGTTCGCTCTATCAGCCGGGCGATTGTTTCACCGTCAAGCAGTTCGGTGACTGGTATGCCGGCAACAGAAGTAAATCTCGGCAGCGGCACCATATCGTCGCCGTGCCCGCCCATCAGAATACCCCGCACGTCCTCGCTGCTGACTCCAAGCTCTTCGGCAACAAAATGGCTGAACCTCGCTGCATCCAGCGCCCCGGCCATCCCCAATATCCTGTTTTTGGCAAATCCCGTTACCTTCGCCGCAGCATATACCATCGCATCCAGCGGATTGGATACCACTATGACGATGCTGTCGGGGCAAAATTTGGCCACTTTTTCGCTTACTTCTTTAACTATCTGGACGTTTTTGGCAAGCAAATCATCCCTGCTCATCCCCGGCTTACGGGCCAGGCCGCTGGTAATCACAACTATTCCACTTCCCTCCGCCTTTGACCAGTCCGTTGTGCCAACAATGGTACCATCGTAGCGCTGCACCGGCCCGGCATGGGCCATATCCAGCGCCTTGCCCTCGGCAAGTCCCTTCACAATATCCAGCAGCGCTATCTCGCCTATTCTCCTGCTGGCTGCAATGTGTGCCGTCGTCGCCCCGACATTGCCCGCCCCGACTATCGTTATCTTGTTGCCGCTCATAGCAATCTCCTTGATGCCCCAATTTTTTATTTATGATTGATTATTCTCAGACAACATCCGTCATCGCTAATTATCAATTATCAATAATCAATAATCAATCAACTTATCGACACCGGATGAGGTGATTGGCGTCGAAATTCACCTGGGGGATGTGCGTTTTTATGTCCTCGATAAAACGAAGGCCATCTTTCCAGTAGCCGGCCGTAGGCCTGACCGCCGTATTAAACCCGATGAAATACCGGTTAATGTTGTCCACCAGAACCTCTCTGACGTATTTGCTCACCATCGACGCAAGCGACACGGGCAAATATCGGCTGTCCGCCCCAACCACAAAATGCACCCGCACACGCCTGCCACCGGCCGTCATTTCGTAACTGCTTATCTGCTGGTCTTCCCGCATAATCCTCAGCCCCGCACCACCAAACATCAACTGGAGCTGGCGTCGATAATGACTGCGACCCCCCTGGCGGTCTATCACTATCTCCAAATCCTCCCCCTTGAACTCCTCTGTCGCCGCCTGCATCAGCTCCGCAACCGCCGTGAACAACACCTTCGCCTTATTTTTTACCGCAGCCACCAGCCGATTGTAATATGCAACCTCCAGACACCGGCACTTCAATCCCACCAGCTCAATATGGTGACCGGCAAGGTCCGCTCTTAACATAGAAGCCGCAATTGCAATATCCGCGCTCTCGCCGCCAAGCAGGTAACCATCGACCTGCTTATACCACGGATACTCCGCTAAATGTTCAAGGCAACCAGGACACATCGCCGACAAAAGTTCCGTCAGATTTTTCGGCTCACTGCCCAGATATTTGAGCGCTGTTAAAATCGTTCGCCGCAGATGCCTGATGCCAATCGACCTGCTGAACGTCTTCTTACTGTCGGCTATCAACAGCCGTCCTGCCAGTGCCGTCCGCTTTTCGGAAATGCTTCTGCGTAAAATCCCCCACAAATCCGCCCACACAAGATTATCAGGAACCCTGAAAACGGTCGACGAGACCACCAGCGGCCCTAAAATCGGCCCAAAACCTGCCTCGTCAATCCCTGCCAAAATCGCCATCCCTGAACCTATCTATTGATTATTGATGATTGATTATTGATTATTCGGCTTACATCGACGGCAGAACAATTCAACATTGATACCAGTCGCGTTTTTTAATCATCAATTATCAATAATCAATTATCAATATTTCAGTTATCCTACAGCATTTCGTATCTTATGGTTGCCTTGTAAATCCCGTCTATTCGCTTGCCTTCTGCCGTTACAGGCGGGTATTTCTCATTCCTCGGCTGAAGCCGGACCATATTGTCCGGCTCAAAAAACACACGCTTGAACGTCGTCTCGTGCGGCGACGAAAACCTTATGAAGCAATCATCTCCGTTGTTAACCTCCGCCGCAGGCGAAAACACCACTATATCGCCCTCCCTGAATTTCGGCTCCATCGAGTCGCCCACCACCCGCACCGCAAACGCATTCTTGTCGTTCACATCCGGGCAGCGGATATAATCGTCCGCCACCCCGACGGGATAATCCAAGTCATTAAAATCCGCTGGGTACCCCGCCGACACTTTATTGATAATTGGAACCAGCCGGCCCGGCGAAATCAGCATTGGCTGGCCCTTCGCATCAAGTTTGCCGCTTTTAATCAGCTCATCGAGGCGCTGCACTTCTGATTTATCCTTAAGCAGCTCTTTGAAAAGCCGTCGCCATTTCTCAACCTCCGCCTCCGTCGATTCATATTTTCCCCTGATGTCCGGCGGCAGCCGGTCCATATGCGCTATGTACAAAAGCAGACCCTGCTCAAATCCCAATACCTTCTCCAATTTCCGCAAAAGCTCGTCGCTCGGCGGATTATTTACCTTGCCCGTCTCTATCGTCGATAGATACGGCTTTGAAAATCCCACCTTGGAGCTAACCTCATCGAGCGTCAGCTCAAGCTCTTCCCGCTTTTTCCTTATTATCTCACCCAGCGACATACCATCTCAACCGACTTCAATGAGCTTATACTTTCTGCTGCCAAGCCCTATTTTTTCCGCGTGCTCAATCTGCCATTTACCATTCAGATTAGGATATTTCGAAAGTTTGTCCAGCTTTTTGCCAGCGGTTTTCTCAATCAAATCCACTGCCGCCTGGTCAATCGCAACGGGGTCAGTCGAACCTAATATGCCAATATCGTCAACAATTCTATTATCGGGATTGCCCATACAATCGCAATCACCCGTAATTGACATAGCAAAGTTCACAAACGCCGCACGACCATCCTTGCCCGCCAGGACCCCTTTGGCGTGCTCGGCTATGCTGCGCTGCAGCATCCGGCTTTCCGCACCCCAGTCGTATTTGACAGCGTCGAACCTGCACACCGCCACGCACTCCGCACAGCCGATGCACTTGTCCCGGTCAATATGCGCCTTGAGGTCATCCATCGTAATCGCGCCTTCCGGGCAGTGTTTGTAACACTCCCCGCAGCCGACACATTTGCTTTTCTTTATGCTTGGCTTCAGCGCCGAATGCTGCCTCATCTTTCCTTTCCTGCTGGCGCAGCCCATACCCAGGGTCTTCAGCGTCGCCGCCAGGCACGTTGCTATGTGCCCGGTCACGTGCGCCACCGACAAAATCGATTGAACACGCACAATATCATAAGCGATGAAGACCTCTTTGTTAAGCTCGCCGTCAATCCTCACTGCCGTTTCGCTGGTCCCGAAAAGTCCGTCCGGCGGGATGAACGGTATCCCGAGCCCCTTCACGTCAAAGCCGTGCTCGGCGGCCAATATGGCGTGGCCTATCGCATTATGCCGCCGATTGGCATATAGCGTGCTCGTATCCGTGAGAAACGGCCTGGTCTTTAAGTCAATCAGCTCCTCAATCAGTCCCTTGAGACACGGCGCTTTGATGTATGTTTCGTTGCCATGCTCGCCGACGTGGATTTTCACCGCGGTAAAATCGTTCTCCTTAAAGCACTTCGCAAAGCCCGCCTCCTTAAACAGCCGTCTGGCCTTATCGGAAATTGCCTTCTCGCCCTCGTCCATTGATGCCTTGATGAAATATATCTTTGGTACCATAAGCGCCCGCTAACGATAAAGTATACAGCCCCTGATTCGTTTTACGCATTATATCGTTTCTGTAGTCGCTTACAACCTGATGCTTACGCAACTTAACTCGCCTTGTGCTCCATAAAGCAGTAGTTGAAGATATGAGTCATAACCTTGCCGACGATTTCAAGCACGCGAAAATCGATAATCTTAAAAAACCGCCCAAAAAGATTCCTCAGCTCTTGTTCCGAAGATAAATAGACGGTCCCGCCAAACCGGGTCTTCCTGTATTTACCCGTTCCCTCAAAAGCAGTGTCTTTCTCGTTGAAGCACATCGAAAGATATTTGCCTCCCGGTCTCAAAACTTTGTGAACGCTCTCTATGTATCTATCCCGCTTTTCCGGAAATATATGATGCAGCAGACCCCAGTCGTAAACAAAATCAAACGGCTTTCCTAAATCCGGCCACTGGTCCGTCACATCCGCAACTACAAATCCGCACTTAACCTTTTTCTCTTTCGCCTTTTGCCTCGCAATTTTTATCGCCGAGGGCGAACTGTCCACCCCCACAACGTCAAATCCCATTCCCGCAAGCCAAATCACATAATTGCCCGCACCACACCCCAAATCCAGCACCCTGCCCGGCTTTACCCTGCCGCTGTCCACCAGTTCCGCCAGCAATTGTGGCGGCTCCTCATTATTCCACGGAATCTCCTCAAGTGGAGTATTTGCGTAAACTTTATTCATC